>JASFVU010000206.1:0-5728 GCA_050049665.1 Bacteroidales bacterium
TCATCATTCTTTATGGATCAGGACAGACAAATGGAAATTCAACATAAGTTCAGAGGATCCCGAACAAGCATATAAAATTAAATGTACTGAAACATGAAAAATCCGCACCGGTTATCAAAAAATGAATTAGTTGATGAAATCAGACGGCTCAAAAAAGAACTGGATACACAAAAAAATGCAAAAGACAGCAGTCTGAAGATTGCCGATATTTTTCAGCACCTTCCCATCGGGTACTATGCTCTCTCACCCGATGGCAGGTTACTTAATCATAACAGGGAACTTAGCCGTATTCTCGGCCTGGACCTTCGTAAATCCCAAAAAGGTCTAAATCTCATCGATTTCTTGATGGTCCCTGATAGCAGTGTGGATTTACTGAATGAGATCATGAAAACAGGATTGATAAAAAATCAGACGGTGTACGCCAGGAAAAAAAACAAAGAACTTATAGCGATACAGATAAATGCCTTGTTAATAAAGGACAAACAGGGCAACCCTTTAAAGATCAAAGGAACATTTCTGGATATCACGGACCGTATGCATATTGAGGAAAAACTAAGGGAGAGCGAAGAAAAATTTTCCAAAGCTTTTCATACGATGCCAAATATGATGGGAATTACTACCATAGATGAAGGAATTCTTCTTGATATCAATGATGCGTATTCATCACTTACGGGTTTCAGCCGTACTGAAACTCTGGGGCGGACTGTACCTGAATTAAATTTATGGGCCGATCCTGATCAAAGAAAACTGGTCTTTGAAAAGTTGCGGAAAGATGGCCGTGTACAAAACATGGAAGTAGGCATCAGAACTAAATCAGGCGATGTTCGTATTATACTTTTTTCGGCTGAAAAAATAACATTAAAAGGAAGGGAGTGCCTCATCAATGTTGCTGTTGATATAACAGAGCGTAAAAAGGCAGAAAGAGCACTGCAGGAAAACCAGAAAAGATTTCAGGAATTGTTTGAGCAAGCGGCTGTGGGTGTGGCACAGATCGATTCCGAAACAGGGAAATTTCTCCTTGTAAATCAGCGATTCGCTGATATTCTCGGATATTCCATAAAGGAAATGGAAAAGAAAAGATTTTTGCAGATTATCCATTCTGATGATATAAAGAAAGACGAATTTGATATACAATTTCTGCGGGAAGGAAAGATCCGGGAATTCAGTGATGAAATGCGTTTTAACCACAAAAACGGCTCTGTTGTGTGGGTAAATATCACTCTATCACCTATTTGGCAATCGGAGGAAAAACCAAATTACTATGTTGCAGTGGTTGAGAACATTACAACCAGAAAGACGATGGAAATTGCCTTAAAAGACAGTGAAAGCAGGCTGAAGACCTTAATGAGTAATCTGCCGGGAATGGCATACCGTTGTCTGAACGATAAAAACTGGACCATGCAGTTTGTCAGTGACGGATGTTACGACCTGACAGGATACCTTCCCGAAGATCTGACAAACAATAAAACAATAGCCTACGGAGATCTCATTCTTCCTGAAGATCAGAAATATGTCTGGAACTCGGTACAGAAAGCAATCATTGATAAGGTCCCGTTTCAGATAGTTTATCGCATTAATACAAATAACAACAGACAAAAATGGGTGTGGGAAAAAGGATGCGGGATCTATTCTCAGGAAGGCCGGCTCGTGGCACTTGAAGGTTTCATTACAGATATCACCGAACGAAAAGAAGCTGAACAAAACCTTCAATCGAAAAACCGGGAATATGCTGAACTAAACAAGGAACTCCAGGCAAGTCTTAGACATATTAATAACATTAACAAGGAACTGGAGAAGGCCAAGAAAAAGGCAGAAGAAAGTGACCGGTTAAAATCGGCTTTTTTAGCGAATATGAGCCATGAGATAAGAACACCAATGAATGGGATCCTGGGGTTTGCCGATCTGTTGAAAAAAAAGGAACTTCCGTATCCCCTGCGAAACAAATACGTCAACATTATTGAAAAAAGCGGCGAACGCATGCTCAATACGATCAACAATCTGATCGATATTTCCAAGGTCGAAGCCAACCAGATAGAAGTAACCTTATCAGATACTAACATCAATGAGTTGCTCGAAGACATATACACTTTTTTTAAGCCTGAAGTAGAAAAAAAAGCGATGCGATTTTTCTTCGGGGCCACCCTGCCCGATGAAGAAGCAATTATTTTAACCGACCAGGAAAAACTTTATGCAATCCTTACCAACCTCACCAAAAATGCTATTAAATATTCAATTGAAGGAAGTATTGAAATCGGCTATGATCTTAAAGGTGATTACCTTGAGTTTTTCGTAAAAGATACCGGAATAGGGATCGACAAAAAACAACAGGAAGCAATCTTCAACCGTTTTGTGCAGGCAAATTCAGGTATAAACAGCCCGTATGAAGGGGCCGGATTAGGCCTTTCCATTGCAAAGGCTTATGTTGAATTGCTCAACGGCAAAATATGGGTGGAATCTGAAAAAGGCGTCGGTTCAAAATTCTGTTTTACCATTCCGTTCAGAGTTAATTCCAAAGGAAAGAGAACAGGCGGAACATTTGATTCATATAATACTTCTTTTCCGGAAGATTCGCTTAAACATTCCACTGTTTTGATCGCAGAAGACGATGAAATAGCGGATCTGTACCTCACCGAATTGTTACAGAAGAACTGCAAAAAGGTCCTGCATACCGGATCCGGGAAGGAGGCTATCAGGCTTTGTAAGGAAAATAAGGATATTGAAGTAATCCTGATGGATATTAAAATACCGGAAGCAGATGGGTATACGGCAACAAAAAAGATCAGGGAATTTAATGAAAATGTAATAATCATAGCTCAAACCGCCTATGCACAGCCGGAAGACAGGGAAAAAGCTATGCTGGCAGGATGTAATGATTACCTGACAAAACCTGTCAAAAAAGAGGAATTATTCTCAATCATCCGAAATCATCTTGTCAAAAAAAACACATAGCTTGTTTCAGGGATTCATGAGGTGTCATCGAAGAAACAGGAGGTTGTCCCGTAAAGGTTGGAAACTTCCGTTCACTCCGGGGTTAAAAGCATGTCGTAAAGCTTAATATTTCACGAGCTTTGTTTTATAAGCTGTTTCTGCTTTGCCTTTGGCAATATCATTCAATTTGCCTTTCAGCATTTTTCTCTTTAACGGCACCAGCTTATCAATAAATAAAATACCTTCGAGGTGGTCATATTCATGTTGTATGATCCTGGCTTTTATCCCATCGTAAACTTCATCAAAAAAGCCGAAGTTCTCATCATGGTATTGTATCCTGATCTTACCCGGTCTGTCAATATCCTCCCGAATATTAGGCAGGCTCAGGCATCCTTCGGTAAAAGTGAAAATATCTCCGGTCTGTTCAATAATTTTAGGGTTTATAAAGGCCTTCTTAAATCCTTCAAGCGAGGGATCGTCTTCTGTCAAAGGAGTACCATCGATCACGAATATACGAACGGATTTACCTATTTGCGGAGCGGCAAGGCCCACTCCTTCACTCAGGTACATCGTCTCAAACATATCATCAACAAGCTGTTTAAGGCCGGGATAATCCCTGTCAATTTCCTTTGATACTTTTCGCAGTAATGGTGATCCGTAAACCACAATCGGGTAAATCATAATTATCTGAGATTTAATTTCTTTTCTTTCATTTCAAGGTATGACTGGAGGAGAATGGTTGCACTTATCTTATCTATCAATGCCTTATCCTGACGTTTCTGCTTTTTAAGTCCCCCGTCTATCATTGCCTGAAAGGCCATCTTGGAGGTAAACCGCTCATCCATCAGGTAATACTCCATATCAGGGAACTCTTTTTCAAATTCGGCAATAAATGCATTTACATACCGAACAGATTCCGAGGCTGTATTGTTCATTTGTTTCGGGTAACCGACAACGACAAGTTCAACCTTTTCCCTGCTGAAATAGTCTTTCAGATATCCAATGACATCAGCAGCTCTCACCGTATCCAGTCCGTTTGCTATAAGCTGTGTCTCATCGGTAACTGCAATTCCGACCCTTTTCTGCCCGTAATCTATGGATATGATCCTGCCCATTTGCCTCAGATTTGAACTGCTATTATAGCAATATGCTTTGAATTGCACAAATAATTCGGGGCTGCCAAAAAGTCTGCCTTACATAGCAAACTTAATAAACAGCCCCTTCTTATTTAGCCTGTAATAAAATTGTCTATTCCTTGCTAAAATCCATGGCCGCCATCCGTTTATAGCTTTCATACCTCCACCGGGCATTCTCCTCGGCGGCAATAAATAACTCGGCAGCTTCTTTCGGGAATGCCTTTTTCAGAGACGTATACCTCACCTCTCCGCTCAGAAATTCCTGGAATCCTAGCCAGTTGGGTTCTTTTGAGTCGAGCTGGAACGGATTCTTGCCTTCCTGCTCCAGTAGCGGATTATACCGGAACAGATGCCAGTAGCCCGATTCAACGGCACGTTTTTCTTCATCCTGCGATTTGCCCATTCCCGCTCTTAGTCCGTGATTGATACAAGGAGAATAAGCAATGATCAGCGATGGTCCCGGATAAGCTTCCGCTTCCCTGAGTGCTTTCAGATACTGGTTCATATTGGCCCCCATGGCCACCTGTGCAACATACACATAGCCATAGGTCATTGCCATAGCTCCCAGGTCTTTTTTCCGTATCTTCTTCCCTGAAGCAGCAAATTTAGCCACAGCACCGACAGGGGTGGATTTGGAAGCCTGCCCGCCTGTATTGGAATAAACTTCTGTATCCATGACCAGTATATTGATATCATCTCCCGAAGCAATCACATGATCGAGTCCGCCGTAACCAATATCATATGCCCAGCCGTCTCCGCCGAACACCCATACCGATTTTTTTATCAGGTACTGCTCAAGATCAAGGATCTCTTTGGCAATGGCCGCCTTTTCTTTCTTTAAGGCGACTATCACTTTGGCTGATGAGATTTTTGATGCCTCCGCATCATTTTTACCTTCGAGCCAGGCTGTGAATGCCTCTTTTGTAGCGGCAGCTATTTTACCTTCCTCAAGTGCTTTTTTCATCTTAAGCTCAATACGTTCACGCATCTTGTTGATCCCAAGAGTAAATCCGTAGCCGTATTCCGCATTGTCCTCGAACAACGAGTTGGCCCATGCCGGTCCTTTACCTTCGGAATTTGTCCGGTAAGGAGTTGATGGTGCCGATCCGCCATAAATGGATGAACAGCCTGTTGCATTGGCAACGATCATACGATCTCCGTATAGCTGGGTGATCAATTTCACATAGGGAGTTTCTCCACATCCTGCACAAGCACCCGAAAACTCAAACAATGGCTGAGCGAACTGACTGTTTTTAATGTTCTGTGTGACATCAAAAAGGTCGGTCTTATAGGAAACCTGATCGATCAGGTAATCCCAGTGTTTAATCTCTTTCTTCTGCGAATCCAGGGCCTTCATTACAAGTGATTTCTCTTTTGAAGGACAAATCTCGGCACAAACACCACATCCCGTACAATCCAGAGGACTTACCTGGATACGGTACTTCAGCCCTTCCAGTCCCTTACCTCTGGCATCCAGCAAAACAGCGTCCTTGGGAGCTTTTGAAGCTTCTGATTCATTTAATAAGAAAGGCCGGATACAAGCGTGCGGACAAACAAAGGCACACTGGTTACACTGAATACAATTCTCCGGCTGCCATTCAGGAACGTTAACAGCAACGCCTCTTTTCTCATATTCCGTTGTTCCGGCAGGAAATGTTCCGTCT
>JASFVU010000002.1:0-19273 GCA_050049665.1 Bacteroidales bacterium
GATGAACGGGCACGTGAATTAACCGGTGAATCAATGCGTTGGTTTGATCTGGCAAGAACAGGAAAATTACCTGAAAGAGTAAAATCATATAACACTGACGGAGGCCTGAATATTCAACCTTTTCATGTTTTAAGGCCCATACCTCAGAGTCAGATCGATAGATGTACGAATGAATATCCTCAGAATGAAGGGTACTAGACGATGAATAAATTATGGTTTCAGTCGAATTCATCATTGTAAATCAATTCTCCCTGCTGATTGTAAAACCTTACATAATCAACTTCGCCAAGTCCCATAAATTCAAAAGCAACGTGTTTTAAATGTCCTGGTTCAATATCGTAATCACTTTCAAATAATAAACTATCATTAATAATAATTTGCAGATGTTTATCGGAAGTTCTGTAGCTTAATGTATTCCATTCATTTGGTTTTATTTCGAATATGGACAAATCAGTTTTTTGTGGATCCAGAAAATGATTGAACAGTATTGCCCATTGTGTTATATTATGATTGTTTTCGTTTACCGGTATCACAAATAACGATTTTTCAAAGGCCAGTCTTATAACATGAATACCGGCCCGGGTATTTTTATGTATCGATTTGCTCTTGAATTTTGTTTCGAAATGCAGCGAATCCTGGTGAATATTGGTGAAGTCTGTAGCTTTAACGTAATATACTCTGTCTAAATTATTGTACGTAAAGTTATGCTTTTTTAAAATATTGTCGTCGATACCCAGTGTTCCTTTGGTAAATATTTCTTTATCGTCCCAGTATTCCTGGAAGAATTCCACTTTGGGTATATAATTCGCAACTGCTGTTTTCCAAACGTGCGATTGAATATCTATCTTTAGTACCCTTACAATACTATCGTCGATCACTAATTTCGGCCAGAATGTATTGTACCAGCCATAACTGCTAACCAGCACAGTATCGTTTTTATCAATGTCTGCAACATCGTTCTTATAGCCAAGAGGCCAGATTTGAGCTTTATCACAATCTATATCTTTAATATTGTAATAGAATGTAACACTTTGGGGCACTTCGTACGATTCCTTTATTGAATAGGAGAATGTCACATTTTTATAAATATCTTTTTTTGAATGTTTTTTTATTATATAAAATGAGCATATAGCTAATACAATAACGATTACAGAAACGATAAGTATTGCCGAATAATTTATTTTTTTTGAATGTCTTTCACTCTTTTTGGAGCTTTCCGGAAGCTGTTCTTTCTTATATGCATTCCAGTTGCTGTAACCAACATATTTTGCAAGTGCGTCAAGCGTTGTTAAATGTGGAACTTTTGAATAATTCTCATCAAAAATTCTTCGTAAGGTTGAAAGACCCAATTTAATATTTGATGCTTCATAAATTTCTTCGGATAGGCGTAAGAAATCGGAATATTTAAATTGGCTGTTGGTATTCCCGAAATATTTAAATACAATATCTGTTTTACACTTTTTTATGCAACATGTATCATCATGATGGTTATTCTCCATATAATATCTCATTTACAATAAATCCATAATACAAATAAACAATGAATAGAATAAATATGGAGTAAAAGTGGAACAAAAATGGAACATAGCCTTTAGAGTAAAAAAATACTTTTACTCCGTCAAAATCATAGAAACAATTATGTTTCCCGTAAATCTAAACTATGAAATAAAAATCCTGTAATGATGAAACCAAAAGAAAATTCAAAATGTTGCAGAAGATTGTTTATAAAAAACAGTATTGCTGCTACTGCAGGTTTAACCATGTTGGGTTCAGGCATTAAACTATTTGCAGAACCCACAGATGAGTGGTACTGGTATGGCTTTTGTACTAATCGTTGCGATATATGCGAAGGTTGTAATGGTTGTAAAGATCCTGCTAATCTAGGCTCACAGTGTCCTCAAAAACGTTGTTGCATAGATGTTAAAAATATACCAACCTGTGCCCATTGCGATGAATTGGCAACTTGTGAAAATTTTGATGATTGGCCGGATTTAAGGGCACAAGCGCTTGAATTACAGGAATCGATTAATGCTACAAGCATTGATAATATTAACGCTGAGGAATATAGTTATAAAATATTTCCAAATCCATCAACTGAAAGTTTAAACATAAAAAGTAACCGGATTAATGACGCCAGATATGAATTAATTGATTTTAACGGGAAATTAAGAAAGCAGGGAGCGTTAACATCAAACAGCCAGTTTATTAATATTTCCGGAATGCCTTCCGGAAATTATATTTTAAGGATTTTAGTAAACAAAAAACAAGTGTTTTCTAAAAAATTAATTATTCAAAAACAGATGCAGTAACCGGATAATAACAGTTAAACAATTAATTTATGAAAGCAATTTTTACAGTTTTGTTATCATTATCAATAACTCCTCTTTTCTCGCAGTTAACAGATACAATTGATTATTTTGGGCAAATACCTCCGGGCAATAGTCCGGAGATATTTGCACCGGGTATTATATCTGTTCCCGAAAAAGGTTCTTATTCTGATTATTTAACATTTTCGCCGGATGGACAACAGATGTTTTACATTGATGATAACACATTAAAATATTCACAAAAAAATAACGGTGATTGGGTGCCAATTTCAGACTCTGTTCGTAGTGAAGCACATAGTCCTGTTTTTGCTACATTTGATAGTCTTATTTATTGGTATGTTGAAGACAATTTATATTATTCAATGAACAACGATACCGGATGGTCGGATTTGATAGCAACTAACTTATCAGAGGCAACTTTTGTTTCATCTACATCTGATAGTACTCTTTTTTATAAATATCATGGAAACAATATAAATGAGATATACTATTCAAAGTTCAATGGAACAATTCATGAAACTCCAAAATCTTTGCCCTATCCAATAAATAATAATTACCCCAGGTTTATACCAAACGATCCTTGTATTTCACCCGATGGAACTTATTTGCTTTTAAACAACGATAGCGGTACCATGGGGAGTGGTTTTTATATCAGTTTTAAAAAGAACGATGCTCATTGGACAAATCCGGTCAGACTTTCAGGTTACTTCCCAAATTTATATTTTGGCCTTCAACCAAGAATTTCTCCTGATGGAAAGTATTTATTCTCGATAGGTTCACCGGATGGTAATGAACTCGATATTTATTGGGTAAACACAGAATTTGTTGAAGAAATACGTAATTCAAATTTCTTACCTTATAAAACAGGTATGATCCCTGACTTTACAGATTCTGTAGGAAATACATTTAATTATACAATACCCGATACTTTATTCATTGATGATGACGGAAATGAAACGTTAACAATATCCGTTAAGATGAACAACGGAGCCCCCCTGCCAGGATGGCTGGATTATTATCCGGAAACCAAAACAATTTCGGGTGATTTAACCGAAACGGGAACATTTAATATTAGAGTAAGTGCAACTGATACTGCTAATGCCACTGTTTCAGATATTTTCAAATTAACGGTTTTAGGCCCGACATCTATTCAAAACACTTTATTTACTAAACTTAAAATATATCCAAATCCAACGGATGACATTCTACTTTTCCATAATAGAGATTTATTCAATACAATAACCTACGGGATCTATTCGCTGACAGGTCAGCTTTTACAGGCTGGTGTATTAACCGGTAACTCAATTGATCTGACAGGTTATAGAAAAGGGCTTTATTTGTTAAGATTGAATACGGAAGATCAAACTTATATTGAACGAATATTGATTGAATAAGCTTTTGGAAGCCTCTGGCAAATAATAAATGGTTAAACCCCAGGGCAGCGCCTCCGCTGAAGCTTTAGCGTAAGTGTCCGAAGCCCCGAGACCTCGGGGCGAAGGAGGATTAAACAGATATACAGAAAATGATATTTTGAAAAAGACAATAAATGTCTCTTTATTAATCAAAAAAAATGCAAAAAAACAACCGCTGACGAAAAATTTGCTAAAAAGCAATACGGTATAAATATACTCGCCTGAGCCGAGGGAATCGAATCGTAGGTCAGGTTATTATAAAATAACTTTGCCAACGAATTTTATTAATTATTTTTGACCGGGTATTTTAAAAGTAGGCAGGTCATGTTAACAGGCTTTAATAACGGTCAGTTTATTGAAACCGATAAAATTTCAGTACCAATAGATAATCTTGGAATTAACAGGGGGTATGGAGCTTTTGATTTTTTTGGAGTGATCAACCGTAAACCCTTTTACATTGAAAGGCATCTCGATCGGTTCATGCATACTATAGAGCTCCTCCGGCTTGAGATATCCTATAAACACGATGAAATTAAAGCACTGATTGAAAATACGATTCACCGGAATCAGGCATCAGATTTCTATATTAAATTGTTTGCCTTGCCTCTGTATCCCGATTCTGCAGGAAGTCTTAAAAGTGGATTATATATTCTACCGGTTACAGCTATCTCCTATGATGAGGAATTGTATAGTAAGGGGGCCAAACTTATTACTAAAAATTATACACGATTTCTTCCCGAAGCAAAATCAACCAATTACCTGCCCATGGTATTCTGGTATGCGGAATTGATGGAGCAACATGCAGTTGATGTACTTTACCTGACGGATCATTTTGTCAGGGAAACTTCCCGCGGAAATATCTTCATGGTTAAGAATGAAATTGTATATACTCCCGGGAAAGATATCTTAAAAGGAATTACAAAAAGTATAGTTATGGATATTCTGAACAAATGGCCGCTTAAATTGATTGAAAATGAAATCTCAATTAATGATTTGCTGAATGCAGAAGAAATATTCATTTCCAGTACTACAAAAAAAATTATGCCGGTTGTTGAGATAGACAGCAAAAAGATCGGAGATGGCCGTGTCGGTCAGATTACCAAAAAAATAATGACGGAATTTGAACACATACAGAAGAATTTTACAAAAAGTAACAAAGATTAAATTAAACGTAACCTTTATTTAAATTTCCGGATAAACAAATACTTTTAATTTTACCTGAGTTCGATATAAAAAAACTTAATTATTAGTTGTTTAATAGAGGTTTTAGTGAATTCTTTGTGAGTTAGAGACTTAGTGGCATTTTTTATTTGTCACAAAGACACTAAAACTCAAAGAACCACAAAATTTAAACAATCCCATATTTTCTTATCAGGAATTTCTTTGGGATTTGTCGTACTAATAAGTAAAAGAATAACCGATGAAGAAACTCGTTTTTTTGTTACTCCTGTTCCTGGGACTGAATACATCCGGTCAGGATCTGAAAGTTATGACATACAACATCAGAAATAACAATCCCGGGAATAACGATGGTGTTAATGCCTGGCAATTCCGAAAAGATAATGTCTGTGGGTTACTCCGGTTTTATGAAGCTGATATTATCGGATTGCAGGAAGCCCTGAATGATCAGGTGGAATATATTTCTTCCGCGTTGAACGATTATCAGTGGATCGGTGTCGGACGAGACGACGGAAAAGAAGCAGGCGAATACGCTCCAATATTTTTCAGGTCCGGATCCGTTAGTCTTTTTAAAAAAGGATGGTTCTGGTTATCAGATACTCCGGATACACCGGGGAAAGGATGGGATGCAGTTTGTGTTCGAATATGTACGTGGGCCTTATTTGAGCATACTGAAAGCAGAAAAAAATTCCTGGTATTTAATACCCATTTCGATCACAAAGGAACAAAGGCAAGAAGCAAATCGGTCCGCCTGGTTTTAGAAAAAATAGCTGAGATCAATTCCAGTGATCTGCCCGTAATATTTATGGGCGATCTGAACCTGACCCCGGAAACAGAACCCATTGATCATCTGAAAAAAGAACTGAACGATTCAAAAGATATCAGCATGCAACCTCCTTATGGTCCTGCAGGTACCAGTAACGGTTTTGATTTTAACAGTATGCTGGACAAGCGTATCGATTACATTTTTGTAAATGATATGATTAAGGTTAACAGCTATGCTGTACTTTCCGACTCAAAAGACAGGAAATATTACTCGGATCACCTACCGGTATTTGTTTCGATCAGGTTTTAATTTCAATAGGGCCTTTCACTAGCTTCTCCGATAGCCCGGTATAAATCTATGGTATATATTTTCGAAAGTGAATTTTTTTGTCTGTATATACATTTTCAATAAATTTACAGACCGGTCTGTCTGTTTTGCCATTATGAACTATACCAAAGAAATTATTAAAACCACAGCCCTTCAATTGTTTCTGACCAGGGGATATTCCGTGGGCATTAATGAGATCATACAAAAGTCAGGTACTTCAAAAGGGGCGTTTTACCACCATTTTGCAAGCAAGGAAAAGCTGTTTCTGGAAACCGTCGATAAATTCTTTTTCGGATACCTTGATAATTTGGATTTTCCGGATACAACGGAACTATCATTCAGGAAAGAAATTATCTCCCTGGCAAAAAAAGCTTATGCTCCGTTTAAAGCCATTAGACAATTGATACCTGCCAGCGAAGATCTGAATTATCTGAATATTATTGCTGAATATCCCAATCATGAAAGTCTCAGAAAAAAAAACACGGATCATTTTAACAATTTTATTGATGCACTTACCCGAATATTGGAAACAGCTGTAAAAGATGGTATAATAACCAGGCAGGTAGATACAAAAAGCCTTTGTTTTCATATAGGGATGTTAATAGATGGTTCAATTGTCGATGGCATATTGATGTATAACAGTATTGACAAGGCTGAAGAAGCCTGTTTGACGGCTCTTGAACAATTATTGGATTTAGTTGAAAATTAAAAGGATAAATTATGAATATCGATATTTTTCCTCCATATAAAAATCTTTCCGAATGGTTTTCAAAATTAAATGAACATATTGGTTTCGAAGCAGCAGGAGAAAACGATAAAATATTGTTTATTCCCAACGATCTGGGTGGAGGAAAAATATGGTATCGTGATGTAATAAACGGGATGGGCATTATAATTGCGGAAGACCTGTTTTTTAATAAAGAAATGACCATTAACTTCAAATCCGATTCATTACAACCCTATTATGGAATTGTTTGTAGTGATGGAATGAACGGCTATGCAAGGCTTTTTGCTCCCCGTACAGGTTCCGAAACATATTTTTATCAGGGGGCCTATCTTATATCCTCATCAATACACGAGTCACATACATACAAGCCTGGAAATACCAGTAATTTCACAGGTTTGCTAATCCTTCCGGAGTTTATTGAAAAATATCTTGAATCGCTTTTTAATAAAAAGGACCTGCAAATAAACAATTGTGGTAAAATGGAAGAGGTAATATTACAATTACCTTCACTAAATCCTGAAATGCAGTTAGCAATGAATGCACTGCAACACAACGATTATTCCGGTGAGCTTCGCAACCTTTATCTTGAAAGCAAAGTATTTGAGCTGATAACCCTTTTTTTCCTGCAATTTGAGACCAATAACAATAAAAAGAACTATTTACGAAAGTCTGAAAAAGAGAAAGTATTTGAAGCGCAACAAATTTTAAAAGAAAAAATGGACTCCCCGCCATCAATAACCAAATTATCAAGGCTTGTAGGGCTAAATGAATATAAACTCAGGTTAGGATTTAAAGAATTATTTGACAATACCGTTTACGGCTATTTAAAACAGCAACGTATGCTAAAAGCAAAAGCACTCATTGAAAATAATGAACTAAATGTCTCCGAAGCCGGTATAGCAGTCGGGTATTCTAATCTGAGCCATTTTGCAGAAGCGTTTAAAAGAGAATTCGGTATTAATCCAAGCACATTAATACATCATTAAACAAGGTCTTAAAACCTATTCTTAACATTGAGGCAGCCGATCTCGTTTTCGGGGCAGTCATTATCGGTTTGAGGGCATTCCTTATCACAACTACTTATCATTTTTACATGGTTCAATTATCATGTAAAGATGGATGCCAACATAAATACACCAACATATAATATTACAGGTATCTGGAAGGTTTGCCACTCAGATTGCCTTTTTCAAATAGATATATCTCAATTACCCGGCACCAATTTATACCAGGGGAAATTAATTAATTACGACAAGCAGGTAATTGAAGTTGATAATACTTTAAAAACCGGCCTGGATATTCTAAAAATAAAATTTAACCCGGATAAAAATTATGGAAAGGGCAAGTTGCTTGACATAAGCTCAGGCAAAATATATAGGTGTATACTGACACTTGTAATGCCCGATACTCTCCAAATTATTAAACATCTGAGATCAGGATTTATCAGGCATATCGAATTATGGCAACGAATTAACAATCAATAAAAATTAAGCAATATGAAAACAAAAAAAATAATCTTAACATTTTTACTGGCCATACCGACTTTTATCTTATCCGCTACCATAACATATGCGCAATCCCGGAAAGGCTACGAAATTATGAAAAAGAATGACCAGCTGAAAGAGCCCTCTGATGCATATTCAGAAGGGACTTTAATCCTGACAGATAAAAGAGGCAACCAAAAGCAGCGTAAAATGAAAATGTATACCCGGAAAAGGGATGAAGGCTATGACTCTTTTTTCGAAATCCTTTCACCTGCGGATGTTGCAGGAATGAAATTCCTTACACTGGCACGAAAAGGCGATGATGAACAACGGATGTACCTGCCGGCAATGGGAAAATCAAGAAAAATAGCCAGTTCCGGAAAAGACGGTAAATTCCTTGGTTCCGATATTTATTTTTACGATCTGGAAGACCACGACCTTGATGATTTCACCTATAAATACCTTAAAAATGAAACCTGGAATGGCAAGGAATATTACGTGGTTGAAGCCTATCCCGGGAATGAAGATGCCCCTTACTCAAAATTAGTAAACTGGGTACGTGTGGATAATTATTATGTGTACAAAATGGAAATGTACGATAAAAAGCAAAACCGTTTGTTGAAAACCATGAAGATAACAGAAACCTCAATAATGCAGGGTATAATACTCACTATCAGGATGGAGGTAATTAACCATCTGGAGAATTCAAAAACACTCTATTCTCAGACAAAGAACAAAATAAATATTGGTTTGAGCGAAGATATCTTCACTGTCCGCAACCTTGAAAATTGAATTCCCGGTCATTCATTTACCAATCTGCAAAACAATAGTTGAGTATATGAAAAGAGTTTTATTATCAGTATATCTCATAATGGCTTGTTCTTTTCTTATTCAGGCACAAACCGACAGCTTGATGACCGGCACTGATTCTCCGAGGGACAAAAATGGTAACGAATTCGATTTTACAGGTGAGTTTGATTTGCCACCCGAATTCAAGATTAAATTATATGGGGATCATTTTTTTCAATATCATATTCCTGTTAATGAAGATTATAACAATTACAATACGCTTATTACGGTTCCTAAGCTGTTTAATACGTTGGGCATTCATATAAAAAACAACAACATTGAATTGGTTTCGGAATGGGAGTTCAGGGGCATGGCTGACAAAACCGGAGAATGGGATTCATTATCAAATATACGTATAGGTGAAAATTATATAAAATGGAATCCCGGCAAAATCAATCTTGGTTTTGGCTTTCAAAATTATACCTGGGGAGTAGCCGATGAATTAAACCCGACCGATAACCTGAATCCTGAAAATTATGAAACGGGCTACAAAATAGAGAAAGTACCGGTATTGTCGGCTTCAGTGAAATATTACCCTGCTTCATGGTGGTCTTTAGAAGGTGTTTATATTCCATTTGAACAGACCGATGAGTATTTCTTTGATACACGGGATGAAATTCCGGCTGAACTTTTTCAGGAAGCTTATTTTTCCGGCTATGACTTACCAACTCAGCGACCTGAAACGTCATTGAAAACGACAGAGGATTCGGTCTATTATATCTACCCGAAATACAACTACGAATCAGGCATACTGGGTTTTAAAAGCAGTTTTTATACTCCATCAGTCGATTTCTCCTTAAGTTACATGTACGATTCAGATCCTTTTTATACACCTCAGATAGAACTTGAGCGATATGCTGTTGTAATTAGTCAGGAATTAGAAGACTATCTGTACAACAACCTGTCTGAAGAAGATGCCAGTTACATCATAAATCAATTAAGCGGATACAATACTTACAGGATAAAATCTGCCGGACTAAAACGTACACGTATTCACCGTCTTGGTTTTGATGTAAAGACCATTGTTGACAGGTACGGTATATGGCTGGAATCATGCTATTCCATAACAGAGGACAAAAACAACAATTCGTATAAAATTCGCAATCACGATCTGGCCTGGACAGCAGGTTTTGATTTTTTTTACGGCCCTAACGACAGGTTTTATGTAAACTTTCAATATGCCGGAAAATGGATTCCCGGTTTTGATAATCAATTTTATACCGATTACCCCTGGGGTATGCCTGACGAAAATTATATGGATAATGAACAATACATGGAAGAATATTATTACCGTGCACTTGCTCAGCCCCTGGGCATACAAACAGAAGGCACCACACATGGATTTATGGCGCAATTGGAATGGTCATTTCTCAACGGAAAAATAAAACCTGTCATTAATGGTTATTATACCTTACCCGTTAATTACGATAAAAAAGAAAAAAAGCGTTACGGCAGCTTGTTGTTGATGCCCGAAATTGATTTTGCCCCTGGGAATTCACTGCATTTATTTTTGGGAACAAATCTGGCTTACTCGTGGTTCAGGCCTGCCGGAAGCAATACTGTTAAAAACAACGACCATTCCGACCTTATAGGATACTTATATCCTTATAACAACATCTGGTTTAAAATATCATATAAGTGGGATCAAATGCTAAAACAATAAATATTATGATAACAAATAATAATAACGAAAATCAACAGGTAAAGAATGTCAAGTGGTTTACCGAATTAGGTGAACACATTATTTCAAGGCGATGGATATATATTATTCTGATAATCATTATCACCCTGGTGGCAGGATTGGGATTGCCAAAAATCAAATATGACACCTCTGTCGAGAACTGGTTTACAAAAGAATCCATTGTATTTGCTGACAAAAAGCAATTTCAGGAATATTTTGGTAACAGTCAGATAGTTGCCATTCATGTGACAGCCAGTGATGTGTTTTCTCCTGAAATATTAAACATGCTGGATACACTGGGAAATGAACTGGAAACAGAAGTGCCTTTTGCTGATGAAGTTATTTCCATAGCCAATATCGAATACAGTTACTCGGAAGATGGCGCAATCATAACAGAAGACCTTGTCCCCGATGACTTTCAGGATACGGATATAGAAAAGTACCGTCAGCGGGCCTTAGGGAAAGAAAGTTTACGGAATAAAATCGTGTCGGAAGATTGCACCGAAACATGGTTGGTACTGGACCTGCTCCCATATCCGGAAAATTGGGAGGAAGAACATGGTTTGTCGCCCGAAAATGCTGTCGGTAAGAAAGTACTTGAAATCCTGGGGCAACAAAAATACGGCAAATACGAACTAAGTTCGGTTGGTACACCCATTTACGCTTACGAAGAATTATTATTTACACAGTCCGAATCATTCAGGCTGCTGACCATAACATTAATTGTTTTATCGCTTTTTCTCATTGTTTTTTTCAGGTCTTTCCAGGGCGTTTTTATTCCCTTAATAACTGCTATTGTTTCAATAATTATTGTTTTTGGGATAATGGGACATATGGGCATAAAAATCAATGCATTTCTTTTTGCAGTACCAATTATTTTATCGCTTGCTGTTTCACTCGGATATTCAGTTCACCTGTTTAACTATCTCAAGAGAAGTTTGATGGAAGTTGCAGACAGGAAAAAAGCATTGGCTCTTGCCATTGGCAAAACCGGCTGGCCTACTGCTTTTTCTGCATTTACTACCATAGGTGCACTCGTATCGTTTTTGGCCATTTCCCTTATCCCTATACGATGGCTTGGCATGACTTCGGCTATGATGGTTTTTGTGGTTTTTATCATTGTAATTTTTTTGACAGGGGCATTGTTGAGTTTTAGTAAGAAAACACATGTCCGGGAAAAAAGAAAGAATCTAGCGGGAGAATTAAAAGCCGATAAATACCTTATTAATCTTGGCAATTTTGTTTTTAGGCATTCCCGGGGCATTATTGCCATAACTTTTCTCATCCTGGCTGTAATGGTTGTTGGTCTTGTTAAACTTGAAGTGAATATTGATACGGAACGTTCTTACGGAATGAAGGTCCCTTATGTAAAACGTATGCTGGAAGTGGCGGGGACACAGATCGGTTCATTTGATTCTTATAATATTACCATCGATTTTCAACGGGAGGATGCGGTTAAGGAACCTGCTATACTGGTAAAGTTTGATGAGTTTATTGATAAAGTTAACCAATTGAAACTGACAAAGAAAACAAGTTCGGTTTTAGATATCTTAAAAGATATCAATCGGTTGATGCATGACAACAACGATGCCTGTTATAAAATTCCTGACAGTAAAAATATGACAGCCCAGTTATTAATGGTTTACGAGATGTCAGGAGGAGCAAAGCTTTCCGATTGGGTAAACAACGACTTTTCAATATTAAGGCTTGAAGTGGAAACCAAAAACCTTAATGCCAGGGAAACCATGTACGAAATAAAAAAACTGGAAGAACTGTCATCGGAGTTGTTTCCTTCAGCCAGGATGAATATTACCGGAGGGCTGCCTGAATTTGCCATCCTGAACCAATTGGTTGCCAAAGGGCAAATTAAATCATTGTTACTTGCCCTTGCGATTATCGGCATACTTATGATTATTGTTTTTAGTAGTGTCAAAACAGGCTTAATCGGACTTATCCCAAATATATTACCTATACTCGTTATTGGGGGTACAATGGGACTGTTTAAAATACCTCTTGATTTTCTTACAGTAACTATTGCCCCTATGATCTTAGGAATAGCAGTCGACAATACCATTCACTTTATAAATCACTTAAAACAAAGATACAAACAGGTTGGTAACTATCCGGAAGCGTCTGTGGATACACTAAAGGTAGTCGGGCAGGCCCTTTTTACAACTTCTTTCATTATCATTATTTCATTTATTATCTACCTCACATCCCCACTCAATATGATGGTGTATCTTGGTTTGTTTGTGGTTATCGGTATTTTTTCCGCCATGATATCGAACCTGCTGCTCACACCCATTATAATAAAATGGACCAAACCTTTTGGAAAATAACAATAGCAAATAATTGGTCGGGAATTCGTAGAGTTGATAAATCTGTCGAATACCGGCATGATGATAACGATTTTTATGTTGAAAAACATGTTTTGGGCGAAGATCAGGATAACCAACAAATAACTGTCCGGTTGACCGGCAATAACTAATCGAAAAATTTGTCTTGTTCGCCGGTAAACAGGTCTCCTTTATCGAATAGCAATTGTAAGAAATATGACTATTCTCTTCCTTTGTTATGACGATGAAAAACCAAAATATTTACACATGAAAACAAAATCAATTCCGGTAACGGCAGACTGACGGAATGCATTCCTGCAATTGTACGATAAAGTATCGGAATACAATCTACCATAGCTCCCCTGTGAGTTATTAACCGTTATCCAAGATGAACAAGCTGTTTCAAATACAAACTAAAATCTGCATGATCATCATTTTTTGCAGTTGCGATGATCTGATAGAGTACAGCCCTTATGAAAGCGACGTTCCTTCGGAAAATATCAATCTCAAAGAGATTGAAAAGATCAATAATTCCACGGTCCCATCCGATACACTGAAATTTGCCCTGATTTCCGATCCGCATATTCATTATGACGATCTTGCCGATGCTGTAAACAGCATAAACCAATACGAAGGTCTTCAGTTTATTGTATGCTGCGGCGATATTACCGACCGGGGATTAAAACAGGAGTTCGTCTGGTACAGGGACATTATCGGGGATTCGGAATATCCTGTGATCACCGTAATCGGCAACCACGATTACAGATCGAACGGCAAGAAGATCTACGAAAAAATGTTCGGCCCGAGCAACTTTTCATTTGTCTTCATGAATTATAAGTTCATTGCTTTTGATGATGTGGTCTGGGAAAACAACAACAGATCTCCAGACTTTGTCTGGCTTCAGGCCGAGCTTGAAAAAAGTGATCTTCCCTGCATCCTGTCAGCCCATATCCCACCCTGGTCCGACCAACTGGAAGGTATTTATAATCTGGTATTCAGGGAAATTATATCGGAGAGTAATCTTATTCTCTGCATTTATGGCCATCAGCATTCTTTTTCACAACAAGTATTTGCCGGTGTGCCTGAAATTGTCTCGGACGATATCACCACCAGAGAATATTACATTATCAGCCTTTGTGGTAAGAGTTACAAGATCAAACACATGAATTTTTAGGTCATGAACTACAAAGTAAAAGTATATACATTGGTCCTTGTTCTGCTTGCATGCATTGAAGGCAAAGCCACCGATTCAACAGAGTATACAGAAAAACCGTTCAACATCCAGATACAGTACGCCGGAAACCTGGGACTGATCTCCGTCGGAGCGGGTAAGAACTACCTGCGCAATGCTCTGAACCTTCATTTCATATACGGATATCTGCCAAAGGCAATGAACGGTTCCTCCGTCCATACACTGGCAGTTAAAGCAGCATATACCCTTGGCACTACAAACCTGGGGTCCGGTCTGACACTGGAATATTACCCGGGACTGGCAGTCCTTTACGGAATTACACGGAATACTTACACACGGTATCCCAATTATTTCCCCGAAGGTTATTACAACAGCAATGCATTCCATCTGTCTCTGTTTTCGGGAATACGTTGTACCGTGCATCCGGCGAATCCAAACATACCGAAAATATCATTCTTCACTGAACTTTGTACGATCGAAAACCAGATCTGGTCAGCGTTGCATACAAAATACATAGGTTTCTTCGATATCTGGAATATCAGTTTCGGTATTATTTTCAATCTCGGCACCAGAGAATGAACTGCTGACAACAGGCAATTAACCGAATATTTCCGGGAAATGGCATACAATTTGTTTGAATGTCCGAAACTATTTTTCTTTTATGAAATGGAACTAATAGTAAAATACATATTCGGTGTATATCCGTACACCTCTGTTTACCGGTATCCTCTGAGGACTTTCCGGAGGTAAATACCGGATCCATAAAAATTCAAACCTTAAATCTGCAATCATGAATCAGAAATCAAAATGTACTTTGACAGCTATACTTGTACTTGCCCTCGCCGGTTTTGCAAACGGACAAAGTAAACCGGACGGTTACTCAATAAGTCCGAAATTCGGTGCTTTTTTAACTACCAGCCAAACGGATCCAATGACAGGTTTTATGGTTGGTGCGGAAGGCAATATCATGAATAATCAGTTCCTTTATTCGGTAAATTATTATTACAACGACGAATGGATCATTGTAGGTTCGGGACCTGATCGTTATTTTCACCAGGCCGGCGTATTGTTCGGAAGGTATAATACTTTCGGCTTTTTCAGGTTGGAATACCAGGCAGGAGTGACTGCCCTGTGGGGTATTGATCATACTACCTATCACGGCGAAGGATTCCTTACCGGCTATTATGACACGGAGAATTTTTCCGCAATGGGGCTGACCATGGAAGTTGGCGGGGAATTCATACTCTCAAAATTCTACAGCATGGGTACCCACCTGCAATTTAACCTGAATAACAGGATGCCGAACCTGGGGCTTGTGTTGAGCTTTTCTTTTGGTAAGCATAAAAGATAGAATAAGCAGGTCCGTTACAGAAATAGCGCAATCCGACTTTGCAGGGTTGCGCTATTTTTATTTTTTGCAGGAAACACAATATCTGTTTTACTGAGTTCGATACTATTGAAACAGAAATTTCTTGCTGGCTGACCCTTTCCGTGCAATCCACTTTCCGGAAATTGTTTGCTGAAACACACAGGAAATCAGAAAAAATCCTTGTAAGGCTATTGAATAAAAAGTTTCCTGAAAGTATTATGCTTTTATACTGATCTCAAATCTGCAGGTATTCCCTCCCCTCAGGATTGTTTCCTTATGACGCACCTCCACCGGTTTTTCAAAAACGGTTTCAAACATGAATTTTTGCCATCCCAGAGAACATTCGCAATAAGATCCGGGAGTATCTGTGTTAACATTCGGACAAGGGCATTCCTTCAGATTGGTATTGAGATGAATAACCTGGTTTTGCCTGTCATACTCAAATACTTCCCCCCACATTTCATTTACTCTCCTGAAATACCCTTCAGGATCTCCCCTGTTCTCCTTTGCAAGGAATTCAATCGACTGAGCACACCGCTTGCCAAGTAAACGGATGATATCCCTGTATTCAGTGTCTTCAAGTTCTTCTTCAAGGATCTGAAGCAACCAGTTAAATCTTTTTTGTGTAAAGTTCTTCTTCCATTCACAATCTTTAGTCGCTGAAAATCCCTTGTCCTCATCTTCTGCCTCATTGCTGAAGATCAGCGGTATTCCTGCACAGGAACAGATCCCGCAACCGCTTAGTTTTTTGATAAAATCTTTTCTTCGCATAATTGAAACTTATTGGTTATTTATTTTCAGATAAATACCTGACAGCTTCCTCCAGGATCGTATCAATCCCGTTTGCCTTATCTTCTTCAGAAATAGTAACTTCAATATCCGGAGTTATGCCGACACCTTCATAGCAATACCCGCCGGCATCTGTCGAATACGAAGTGGTTACACGATATGTCCAGCCATTGGGAAGCTCAAAATACGAACCTCCTCCCGTACCTCCGCCGGTGCTTCCTCCGAACAATGTAACCCGGGGTAACAGCTTCATCATATCGATAAAACCTTCTGCGGCACTATAGGTATCCCGGTTCATTAAAATGGCAACCGGTTTGGTAAAAATGAACTCACCTTTGGGTTCAATGTACCTTTCTGTCGAAATAAAATCATCATGTTCTTCTCCGTTTCGCCAGTACATGTATGAAAAGACCTGTTTCCTGTCGGCAAATCTTGCCGCAACGATCTTACTCATAAAATCACTGCCGCCGTGATTTGACCTTACATCAATAACCACCCCTCCTTTATCCCGGAAGTCAGACAGGACTTCGTCAATTTTTTCAAATGCATCGTTTTCATAAGGATTAAAATAATTCACATCCCCTTCAAAATCGGTTATCCTGATATATCCCAGATCGGTAAAGTTTATATCACCATAGAAGAATGTATTTAAAGTTTTGGTGTCTGACAGGTAGTTCGCTGCATGTTCGTATGAATTTTCCGGATACCCTTCCCGGCGGTCAAAACTATAAGCTCCTCCGAAGTCAGGATATATGCAAACATGAGAATCTTCCAGTTCCAGTGTCATATTGAACAATACTTCCAGCAATTGTCCGGGAGTTGAATTCTGACTTACCTGCGGCCGGTAAACCGTATACAATGAATCCCAGTTGATCTTTTTTATGGAAAAAAGAGCATAATGCCTGTCGAATGTGTTCCAGAATATGTCAAAATTGGACCCGGGAGTATTACCGGGATCTTTCTCAATGAAAATTCTCTCACATGCTGATAAAATTAAAATAATGAATATGTATTTGATCTGAGGCATCATAAATTACCATTTTAATGTAAGGCCAATCAACAAACTATGCATCGCATTTTTTACCACCTCCGATTTAGGATATTGGTAATATTGAAACACATAATCCATTGAAAGACCAAAATGTTTGCTTAAACTTATAAAATACCCTGTGCTGAATTGAAAGTTCACAAATTTGTTCAGGGTCAGAAAATCACCGCTTTTCAGTATAGCTCCCACAGTCAATTCATCCTCATCATATTTCAGCAATTTTTCAGGAAAATGCTGTGGAGCATATACTCTCCCCATAACATATGAAAGTAGTGGATACGAAATATCAGCCTGTATACGGGATTTTTCGTTAATTGCCCTCCTGACATGACAGGCTAATTTAAGATCGGAAAACACATCCAGAGCCCATTGTGAATTTTCATAGATAAGTACCTGGTTTTTGTACAATACAAAATTTTCCCAGGCTCCGCCTAGTTGAATATCCCAACCCGAACAGGACCGGATATGCCGTAAATATTGAAAGCCTATGTTTATATTCAGAAGATCAAAGTAATTGGCATAAAATCCGTCTTTATCTCCGGTTATTGAGGAAGTAACTTTTGTCTGGGTATAATGTAAATATACCCGGTAATCTCTTTTTGTTTTATGATTGTGATATTCAATATCCATAGGAACCCCTGTTCCTTTGTAGATCATGGGTGAATATACCTTGTCACGGGTATAGTATCTGCGTCCACCTGATTTAAGACTTATATAATGTTTTGCAATACAATTATCAATGCTATCCTGACAGAACACTTCAACTGCAGTGAGAAAAAAAAACAGGAAAAACCCGGTTTTAGTCATAATGGTATTCCCGGATTTAGAAATTTCAATTTTATGATCACAACGATCTTTGGTTTTGATAAACTCGGATTGTCTTGTTTTCATAAAGATTAAAATAATTCATACTGTTTTCTGCCACATGTTGATGACAGCAAATATCATTTATCTGGTTTCGGTTATACCTAGATAATAAAGGTCATATCCTCCCAGGCCCCCTTCTCTGTTCGAAGAAAATATCATCAGATCGTTGGGAATAGTTTTGTATAATCTGACAATTGGTCGATACTCATCATACTCAGAATTAATTGTGCTTCCAAAATTTTGAGGTTCAGACCATTCTCCGTTCGATAGTTTACTATAATATAGATCAAATCCTCCTGATCCTCCTTGTCTGTTTGAAGTAAATACCATGAAACTATCTGCCACATACGGACATTTATCTTGTTCGTCACTACTTAAAATATCTATCTTATCACCTTGTTCATAAGGTTGGGTCAGGAAGTCGACCAGATTGACGGTATTATTTATATCCTTTTGATAAATGTTAAAATTTCCTTCCTTGTCACTACAATAATATATTTTGTCATTTGCAACAGAAATATATCCCTCATTATATATATCGGTATTTATTATTTCAACATTGTACGGACCAGTCTGAATATATCCATTCAAACTCCTTCCGGTCGGGTCAGGTTCGTTAACTACAAAACATAAATTTAAGTTATTGGATTCTTCCCGGGCATATAGAAACAGATACTCCGAATTCCCGGGATCACTATTTAAATTACAGTTAAAAGTATACGGGCCAAATTCATTATCTGATGTATTTATTTTTTCCAGCATACTTTTAAAAAAGGAGAATCCGGTTGTTGTACCCGAACTAACTGAAATAGTTAAAACATCCTCTTCATACGGATATGCTATACTAACTGGAAAAAGCAATATGTCAAAATCATTTCCCATGGAATTTCTGTTTGATGAAAAAATAAAATCATAGAACT
>JASFVU010000261.1:0-5122 GCA_050049665.1 Bacteroidales bacterium
CTGCAGGCAGGAGCAGGACCGCCAGAAAGAAAACAATGCCCGCTAAAAGGCCAGCCTTATTTTTCAGGATCTTTGTCGACATGTATTCAAAAATAACTGATCCTGAATAAAATCAATAGTCCGGACAGCTTTATTTATTCGTGAATACCAAAAACCATTCTTCTGTCAAAAATTTTTTCATAAAAAGCATTTATCAGACATAATAAATCCGTTTATGCGACGTACTTAAATAAGTGTGACTAAGTATTGGTCTTAATAATAGCTTTTCACAAACGGATCTTTGTATGGTTTGCTCAAAATCCTTTTTAACAAAGGGGAAATGAACACTGTAAGAGATTCTGATGCTTTGTATTGTAACCCGTGATAAAAAAGATTAATGAACCGGAATGTAAACCTTAAAACAATTGAAAGATGAAAAAAATAGTGCTGTTAGCTGCCCTGATCTCTACGGTTGCCTTTGGCAATAACGCAGATATACCGGAAGTTATCGCTTCCGCCTTTTCCAGTGAATTTCCTGCGGCGGAAGATGTAAACTGGAAAAAGGAATTCAGTCTTTACAAAGCTGATTTCATTTTGAAAAATAAACCGATGACGGCGTTGTTCAATCATGCCGGTGAATGTGTTGAAACAGCTACTTACATAGATGAAAAAGAACTTCCGCAGAAGGCCCTGAAAGAAATTGACTGGTATTATAACAACTGGCAGATCGTTTCATCAAGAAAGGCCAGGGATAGCAACAGTGACCATTTTTACCGGGTGACTGTTGAGACCGGCGAAGCATTCTACTTTCTGAAAGTTGATGAAGAAGGAGATATCATCGACACATCAGTTCGTCATCTTTCACAAAAGACGGATAAAAAATAACAAAAGTCTGATAAAAGATTTAGGTTGTAATTCTTTGTTATGTGAAGTAGTGATTAAAAAACCTGGTCTTACGGAGAAAAGATCTCGGAGACCAGGTTTCTTATCTTTGTTTTACCGGTTACCTGCTAACCTTCAATAATGTCCTTTATTTCTTCTACTTCCTTGGAAATAGCCTTTCTCTTTATAAAAGTATAATCCTGAATATCCATGGAATCGAACCACTCTGTCCACATGTCCATGATCCTGTCCCATTCGAGGTCTTTGTCTCTCGGGCTCACCTCGACGAGAACAATATGAAGATCGGGAAAACCTTCTTTTACCGGCTGTAGTTTTTTTACATCTTTGCCAACGATCGGGTAGCCGTCAGTGAGGATGAAAAGAAAGTTTTTGGTTAAAGAATCCGAAGAATAATCGGTTTCCAGGTCTTCGTAAAAATATTTCCAGATATCGGCTCCGTAATACTGTTTTGGATTTTTACTGAACACCGCTTTTTTATACAATTCATTCAGTGACTGATAAAAATTATTCCGGCGTTCTTCTTCTTTTGGCCTGCGGAACACATTCTTAATGGATTCCATGTTCACGTAAAGCTTGTCTTCGTATATGTCTGTTCGTAATCCCGAACCTCTCTGCGGAGCTATCACGACTTTGATTTCATCGCGTGATTTGATGTACAGGTCTTTTTTAACCTTATTTTCATACAGGCCATAGATGGCTTTGACAATTTCCTTGTCCCTGGCAGGCTGTTCGGGCTGTACGATCAGCCTGTCGGAAAGATCGAGCAATATGATGTAATTGTGTTTCTCGGAAACGCTCCTTTTTTTTGGTGCGGGAGGCTGACAGGAAATGAGCATCGCCAGAAGAAAACACAATGGAATGGTTCTTTTTAGCATTGGTAAAGTTTTTATAGTTAGTAATCCGGTTATTTTCTTTTTGCTTTAATGACCTTTACAATACCCGGCTGGATCTTATGTTTTTCAACAAATTCATCACGGATATTCAGACACTTTGTTTTTACACTCTTCAGATTATCCGGAGCCAGGTAAGATATCCATCCTGTGGTGAACTGATCGATAAATCCTTTCAGATTTCCCTGGACAAAAGTGTTCACCTCATCCCGGAGAATATTGATCTCATTGACGATCAGCTCCTCAGGCATGATCTTTTCTTCCAGGATCCTGATGTCCTTTCTCAGGTGCTTAATGATCCGTTTCAGGTTCAGGGTTACCTGTCTTTTTTTCCATTCTCTCAGCAATGAATCAAGCAAAATACTCCAGATGATATAGACCAGGAAACCAAGAAACAGGATGATGTAGAAAGTCGGGTTCTGACTCCACTTAATGGTCGCAAGTCCCATCAATTCCTTGGCAGATTCTGTATTCGTATGGATAATCAGCGCCAGCAACAGGTCGACAATAAAGGTAACCGTGATCAGCAGGGAAATAAATACATATTTCGCCCTGTGTTTCAGGTCCAGCATAATGTGAAATGCCCAGCCAAATGCATAAAAAACAAACGGCACAAGGAAAAGAAGGTAGTTGTAGCGAATGGCTTCCGATAATTCATAAGGCTGAGGCATAATACTGCCTGTGCTCAATCCTTCCGCCAGTCGTTCTGCTATGCCTTCAAAATCCACATAAAGCGCTTTATATGCTGCGGATACATAGAAGAAGAAGAGATAGGCAGTAAGAAAGACCAGAATGAACAGGTTTACACCGAATTTCAGGGAGCTGAATGATTCTCTGGTCAGTTCTTCTCTGTTTTCCGCTCTTTTCTGCCGTATCTGAAGAAGCTCGGCCCTGTGTTCTTCAATTTGTTTTTCCTTGACTTTGACCTCCTGTTCGAACTTGGCGTTGTTTTTTTTGGTATCGTCCAGGGCTTTTTCAAGGTCCCTGATCTTCTCTCTTTTTTCTTTTCGTTCGTTTTCCGAAAGTCCTTTGTATTGTTCGTCAACAAGATCACCATTTAGGATCCTGTCGAGGTAAGAAGCATATACATCAGGATCTCCCTGAACGCTTCCCGATTTGGAATAGGCAAATTCCTGCAAGTTGGTTCGCTCTGCAGAATAGGTAACTTTTGGTTTTTCTTCCTTTGCAGATTTAGAGTTATTTTCCATAAGGTTTTAAAATTTAGGAATTGGAGATTACTATTTAATACTATTAAAAATACAATTTAGTATATACAAAACCAAAAGAAATCCGGTTCCTGTGATCGGATCAACTTATCCGGGATCATTAATAACTTACATTATTTACTGAAAATCAGAAAGATAACGAAACGGAAAACCACTATGAAAGCACAGGAACATGCTCTCTTCAGGTTATTACTGTCTTTACTCTGAAATCCTTTGTTTCTTTTATGACACAGAAACCAAAGAAGCTGCAGGGTTCAGTTAATACGTTAAGAAGGGAAGTAACGCAACCGTGAATTCCGTATCGTCAGGTTTTTTTGAAAATACAGGGTATTTGAGTACACTTTCCGTATTGTTGAACTGATCGGCAACCCGGTTCAGTCCGGCAAATGCGAATATTTGTTTCGGGAAAAGACCTTCTGCTGCAGCCTGCCTGGAATAATCTTTCATTAAGATCTTTCCGTCCATGGTTATGGCATTTATCCTTGACAGATAATAATCGGGCCGGGGAGGCCTTTCAAATGTATCCATGCTTCGGTTGTAATTCTCGGACCCGTCCCATGAATAAAAGATCTTGCTTCCTTTTGAAGCTAAAATATTTCTGATATTTAATTTGCAGTTGGTGATAGAATCTCCCAAACCTACCAAACGTTCATCGGGTATATTTTCATTGATGAAGTCTTTGACCTCTTTTTCGCTGTGAAGAACTACCGTAAGGAATCCGTTTTTCTCCAGGTTCGATTTTAATCTGCTGATCTCAATTTCATCATAAGTGGCTACTTTATCGGTCTTCATGATACGTCTCTTTTAAATTCACCTCAAAATAATGGCAGAAACATGATAAATGTCAACTTTTTGGTGTTTGTGCTTATGCTATGGGGTAAATTTTACAGTTTAGGGGCGAATTTTTTCTTTTAGGGGTGAATTCATTATTTTGGTTCACTCTTATTGGAGGTATTTTGTTTCGGCACGGAGCAAACCGTGGATCCATGAACAGGAATGTTAACCTGTTTTATTGGCTTCGCTGAGCTCTCTCGCCTGAGGCGAGATCGGTTGACTTCGTCGAGCGTCTCCTTCGTAGATTTACTTCGGGGTTCATAAATTTCATTTATTAAACTGATTACGATTAAGTTACACTAAGTTTTCTGCAAAAACCAAGTGTAACTAAATCGGGTTAACTTGCTTTGGCACAGATCAATCTGCGAATTTATGAATAGGGCAAGTTAAAGTTCTTCTAACATAAAAAAGTATTTTTTACGCTCATTTGTTATTAATTTAGACAATCAGAATTGTTTTTTGGAAAAAGAGATATGATATACCCCGGATTTTTAAGAGGTAAATTAAAGGATTTTTTTGTTGAAATTGCCAACGTGGCAAATTTTACGGTACTGACGTTAAAGTACACGTTCAGACGGCCGTTTGAGTTCACCGAGTTCAAAAAGCAGGCCTTTGAATCGGGGTATAAATCGTTTTCTCTGATCAGTATTACGGCCCTGATTATGGGACTTGTTCTGACCATCCAGACCCGTCCTGTTATGGCTGAATTCGGAGCCGAATCATGGATCCCGACAATGGTATTTATTTCCGTTGTTATTGAAATAGGGCCCGTTATCACAGCGTTGTTGTTTGCAGGAAAAGTAGGCTCCCGTATCGGGGCTGAACTGAGTTCAATGAGGATAACCGAGCAGATTGCTGCCATGGAAGTATCGGGAGTTTATCCGATGAAGTACCTGGTTGTAACGCGGGTCCTGGCAACTACTTTTATGCTGCCCATCCTGGTTGTTTATGCCGATTTTCTGGCATTGATCGGCTCCTACATCGGTTTTACCTTTCATAATAATATTTCATTCTGGCTTTTTGTTCGGGAATCGTTTGATGAACTTTATTTTGTTGATGTTATTCCTGCAACGATCAAAACCTTTGTCTTTGGCTTTTTTATTGGTATTTTAAGTTGCTATAAGGGGTATACTACTAACCTGGGGGCTGAAGGAGTGGGGCTGGCAACGAATTCTGCCGTGATCCTTTCTTCCCTTTCCATTTTTATCATTGATTTGATTGCCGTACAAATTACACAGATCATTATATGACGGAAAATACAAAGACATATAATGGGCCTGTCATCAGGAT
>JASFVU010000256.1:0-5150 GCA_050049665.1 Bacteroidales bacterium
TTGAAAACTCGAACGGAGAAGGGGAACAGTGGGAAAATCATGAGATCTTATTCAAGACAGAATGCACCGATGCGGTAGCGGCTGATGTCGATGGCGATGGCGATATGGATATCTGTGGAAAAACATGGAAGGATGATACGGTCTATTTCCTCAGGAACATGTTAAAAGAATCAGAATAATTTTAAACGGATTATACTTCTTAAATATGATAAGCGGGAAGCGGATATTGAAACAGACGAGTATCCGCTTTTTTTGATTTCCGGCGGGTATGGATCAATTAATTTTTCTTTTTTTGCTGAACAAAATAAAACTTATGCATAACAGGAAACTTCTAATTCTTCTGCTCGGCTGTCTGCTGATATCACCATTGCTTTTGGGACAGAAAAAATTACGGACCCCGGATCAGTTGTCACGTGCAACAGTATACCGTTCGCTGGAAGAAGCACGCATGAACAAACGAAGGGTTTACATCCTTAACCTCGACGGTCGTGAACTCAATTCTGTTCCCGGGGAAATTGCCGGTTTCAGGAATCTGCAGGAACTATATCTGAGAAACAACAACATTGCTTTCCTTCCGGAATGGATCTTCGGGCTTACCAATCTTCAGAAACTGATGCTCGGAGAGAACAACATTCAGACCATTCAGCCGGAAATAGGAAATCTGGTACACCTTGAAGAACTGGATCTGTTCGACAATAAACTATCCGACCTGCCTCCCGAAATCGGACAGCCCGATAAATTAAGGAAGATCGATCTGAATTGGAATGACCTGGCATCAATCCCTCCGGAAATCGGGAATTTAAAGAACCTGTCGGTTTTGTGGCTTGAAAAGAACAACCTTGTATCAGTTCCTGAAGAAATAGGAAATTGCCCGGAACTTACGGAACTCAAACTCATGGACAATGATCTTGTTTCCCTGCCGTCATCTCTGGGAAAATTAAAAAAGATCCGTTCCCTTAACCTGTCCGATAACAAGATCCGTCAAATACCGGAGGGATTTTGTGATCTTGAAAATCTGGAAGAACTAAACCTCAGAAACAACAGTCTCACTGAGATCCCTTCCTGCCTCGGAAAACTGAAAAGCCTTGTCATACTGGATATCTCGAACAATAAAATAACCAGAATAAGTGATCAGGCCTTCACGCTGCCACAGCTTGAAGTGCTTGACCTGAGTTCAAACAACCTCAGTTCCGTTAATTTTAATACCGGAGAGTTAATCAAACTCAGAAAGCTGGAAGCGGAAAATAACAGGATAAGCAGGCCGGATCCTTTGTTTGCCATACCATCACTGAAAGAACTGAATCTGAGCCGGAACAGGATAGAACGCATCGAACCGGACATTGCAAAACTCAGCAGGCTAACCTATCTTGACCTGAGTGATAACAGGATTTATTCAGTCACAAAAAGCATCGGCACATTATCCGAACTTGAAGTTCTGAATTTAAACAATAATAATATTCGTCTGTTACAGAGAGAGATAAGTGAACTTAAAAACCTTCGTGAGATCCGCTTAAAAGGAAATGCTCTTTCTGACTATCAAAAAAAGAACGTAAAAAAGTACCTGGAAAAAGATGTAAAGGTTATTTTTTGATGGTGGATGAATACTCAGGAAAAAATCGTAAATTGTAATGAGAAGAAGCAAATCAGCCATGAGCAAACACATTGGAATTTTAACCTCCGGAGGTGATAGTCCCGGATTGAATGCCGCTATCAGGGGTATCGGAAAAACGGCACTCGGCGTGTACAATATGCAGGTTACAGGTTTTCTGGACGGCTTCAGAGGGATCATGGAAAACCGTTCCATACGGATGAGCAGTGAAAACCTCTCCGGCATTCTTACGCTGGGAGGTACTATTCTGGGTACCAGCAGGGACAAACCCCACAAAATGCAGGTTGGCGGAAAACAGATGGACATGACCGATGTTATTGTCGAAAATTACCATAAGCATCACCTCGATGCGATTGTTTGCATTGGCGGAGGAGGAACACAAAAGAATGCCTATCACCTGGTAAAACATGGCCTGAATGTGGTTACACTTCCCAAAACTATTGACAATGATGTTTACGGTACCGACATTACTTTTGGATTTGATACGGCCCTGGGGATCGCAGTCGAAGCCATAGACCGGTTACACAGTACTGCCCACAGTCACCACAGGATAATCATCGTTGAGATTATGGGACACAATACAGGCTGGCTTGCCCTTGGCGCCGGTGTTTCAGGAGGTGCCGATGTAATCCTCATTCCCGAAATACCTTATGATATCGAAGTGGTGGCAGAATCGATCCTGAAACGTGAAAGAGCAGGGAAACACTTTAGCATTGTCGCCGTATCGGAAGGAGCTATTTCAAAAGAAGCTGCACAGAAGATCACCATCCTGAACAAAAGAAAAGAAAAAGCTGCCAGCGAAAAAGAAAAACAACGAACCATTGTAAAAGAGCTGAGAGCTTACAAAAAAAAGGTTGTAGGCGACACAATACAACTGGCTAAAGAACTGGAACAGCTTACGCTTGTCGAATCCAGGGTGACTATTCTGGGGCACCTGCAACGCGGAGGCATTCCTTCGGCTTACGATCGTTTGCTTGCCACCCGTTTAGGCACCGCCTGCGCGGAATACCTCCAAAAGGGGAATTACGGGATCATGGTTGCGGCACGTGGTGATGGTGTGGAGTCAGTACCCCTGGAAAGTGTTGTCGGAAAAAGAAAAGCGGTCCCCCTTGACCACCCCTGGATTGAATGTGCCAGAAAAGTAGGTACATGTATGGGAGATTAATGACAGTCCGGGCTTTAAAAATCTTAACGATCAATAACCTGCAGCTAATATTGTATCACACTCCGAACCATTCAGACGGTGTTTCAATATTTCCTGGTATTCCGGTGAATAGTACCATGCCCGGAAATCTTCCCGTGCATTAAATTGTATGACAACCACCCTGGAATAAGACCAGGTCCCCTCTATATTTTCAGGGTCGGTATCGACTGCCAGGTATTTTCCTTTGTAGCGGGCAAATATTTCTTCTGCCCTGTCAAGGTATTTTCTGTATTCCGCTTCATCATGGATCTTAATTTGTGTTATAAAATAATACATCGCAATATGAATTGGTTTTTTTAAAACTTTACAATTGAAATAGCTGTCAAAACGTAAAAAACAACTGGCAGAAGAACCTGGGTTTTATATACCGGTTCAACTGAAATAATAGCAATGGTCACCGGGGCAGTTACAAAAGCACTTCCGATAATGTCCCGGAAATGTAAGTTATAAAAAAGTAGCTGTTTAATCAATGAATCATTCTGAAATATTACATTGATTCGGATCATACAATTCAGTAACTTTGTTTATAATAACCATGCTTTCTATAACGGTAAAATCTACCTGAACGAAAATAAAGTACCAATTATGAGGCAGAAAGCAAATCATCTTTCAGACAGGTCGCCTGTCGTGGCAGGAAGGTTTTATTCTTCGTCCGACATTGAACTCAAGAAAGAGCTGGATGAACTGTTTGAAACAGCGCAAAAGCACCTCATTCCGGATATACGCAGTGATGAAGAGATCCGTGCGCTATTGTCGCCGCATGCAGGCTATGTATTTTCGGGAGCTGTGGCTGCATCTGCTTTTCTTCCTCTGAAAGGCAAAAAAAACATCAGGAAGATTTTCCTGATCGGATCAAGCCACAATGCATGGTTTGAAAAAGCCTCAATATACTATTCCGGCCATTACCTCACACCACTGGGAAAAGTCCCGGTCGATCATGAAATTGCCGCTTCTCTGCTGAAAGATGACAAGGTATTCACATACCTTCCCGAGGCACATTCTCCCGAGCACAGTCTTGAGGTACAACTCCCGTTTTTGCAGTACCTTTTGGGCAACACCTTTTCTATCATTCCCATATTGATGGGCGCACACTCAAAAGATACCCCGGAAAAAGTCGCCGAAAAACTCGAACCCTATTTCAGATCAGGACATTTGTTCGTGATAAGTACAGATCTCTCACACTATCCTGCTTATAACGATGCGATCAAGGTTGATAAACAGACTGTCAATGCCCTGTGCAGCAACAATCCGGAAGCATTCATGGATCAGCTCCGGAAAAATGACGAATCAAAGATATTCAACCTGTCCACCAGCATGTGCGGATGGACATCGGCTCTTGCACTTATGTATCTGACCGCCTTAAGAAAAAATATCCGTTATATTCCTGTTCTTTATCAGAATTCCGGGGATATAGCCTTGTATGGTGAGAGATCAAGGGTAGTCGGCTATCAGTCGGTACTTATAATGGAAAAAAGCGGTGACGATGATTTTAATCTGACTGACAAAGAAAAACAACACCTGATAAACATGGCAAGAGCATCGATCTCGGATCAGTTGAATCTGTCTGCGGAAAAGTCTGAAGATAATGCTATAACAGACAGATTGAAAAATCCCTGTGGTGTGTTTGTCAGTGTTTATTGCAACAATGAATTACGAGGGTGCATCGGAAGAATGAAATCGACCCTGCCCTTGCACGAATCGGTAAAAGAGCTGGCTGTCAGCTCAGCCTTCTACGACTCCAGGTTCAGACCACTAACAAAAGAAGAAATGCCCGGTGTACAGATCGAGATCTCCGTTCTTACACCAATGAAAAAAATTACCTCCATTGATGAGATCATCCCGGGAAGGCATGGGATCCTTGTTCGCAATCAAGGACGGTCAGGGACCTATCTGCCGCAGGTAGCCCTGAAAACAGGCTGGAATGCCCGGCAACTTGTTGAACATTGCACCGTGGAAAAAGCGGGAATGGATGATGACGAATGGAAGGAAGCGGAGATCTTTACATATGAAGCGATCGTTTTTTCGGATAAAACAATAGAATAATCAGTCGTTAAGAGGATGAATTGATTAACCGGTGAACTAAATGAAACAAACCATTAAGCTTATCAGAATCTTCATTTCATCAGTTATTCGATTTATCAGTTAATCGGAATTTGCAGGTTGGTTTTTGAAATTACTCTCTCTTTTCGCCTTATCACTTCATCAACTTTCCCTCTATCAACACAAGATTCAGAAATTTTCTATCTCGTAATAAATATTGGAATCATTGGACCCGATAAAGAACGTATATGTTCCAACAGTTTCAAAGCTTATCCTGCTCAGGTCGTCCTGATCCGG
>JASFVU010000207.1:0-5662 GCA_050049665.1 Bacteroidales bacterium
AACCCATAACCAAGAAACCGGCCGAGGTAAGAATGGGAAAAGGGAAAGGTGCTCCTGAAGGGTTTGTTGTTCCTGTAACACCGGGTCGTATTATCATGGAAGCCGAGGGTGTGCCGATGCAAGTGGCAAAGGAAGCTTTAAGGCTGGGGGCACAGAAACTGCCTGTAACAACTAAGTTTATTGTCCGGCGTGATTACGTTGAAAATTAAAAACTGGTAAGAAATGAAAGCAACAGAATTACGTGAACTCACTGTAAAAGAATTGGAAGAAAGAATCGATAACGAAAGGAATATGCTGGTAAAGCAAAAGCTGAACCATGCCATATCTCCCCTCGATAATCCACAAAAAATAAAGGAAACCAGAAAAAATATTGCCAGACTTCTGACAGTTTTGCGTCAGAAGCAATTAACAGAAACAAGTAACGATTAATCATAAATGGAAACCAGAAATCTTAGAAAAGAGCGTACGGGTGTTGTTGTTAGCAACAAAATGGAAAAATCCATTGTCATTGCTGTAAAAAGAAAAGTAAAACATCCCATTTACGGTAAGTTTGTTAACAAAACCACTAAACTGATGGCACAGGATGAAAAAAATGAGTGCAACATCGGTGATTTGGTAAGAATTATGGAAACTCGTCCGCTTAGTAAAAATAAATGTTGGAGATTGGTAGAAATTATTGAAAGAGCTAAATAGTCATGATACAACAAGAATCCAGGATGGCAGTTGCCGATAATAGCGGAGCGAAAGAAGTGCTTTGCATCAGAGTTCTCGGAGGAACACGGAAAAAATATGCCTCGGTAGGCGACAAGGTGGTTGTCACGGTAAAAAGTGCAATCCCTTCAGGCGATATAAAAAAGGGAACGGTCAGTAAGGCAATTGTTGTGCGTACAAAAAAAGAAATTCGCCGTAAGGACGGATCTTATATAAGATTTGACGATAATGCAGTTGTTTTGCTGAATAATGCGGATGAAATCAGGGGAACCAGGATCTTTGGCCCGGTTGCAAGAGAATTGCGTGATAAATACATGAAAATTGTGTCATTGGCTCCCGAAGTACTTTAAAAACTTATTTCGATGCAAAAAAAATTACATATCAGGAAAGGCGATACGGTATTTGTTAATTCAGGAGAATACAAGGGACAAAAAGGAAGGGTCCTTGAAGTTGACCGTGCCAAAAGCAGAGCTATTGTTGAAGGGATCAATATGGTTTCAAAACATACGAAACCAAATGCCCAGAATCCTGACGGAGGGATCATTAAGATGGAGGCGCCCGTTCACATTTCGAACCTGATGCTGATCGACCCTTCTTCCGGGGAACCGACCCGCATAGGAAGAAAGCTTAACAGCAAAGGCAAATTAGTAAGGTATTCTAAAAAATCTGGAGAGGAGATCAAATAATGACTATAGTACCTAATCTACAGAAAAAATACACAGAGGAAATTATTCCTAATCTTAAGAAGGAATATAGTTATCAATCTGTTATGGAGGTTCCCAGGCTTTCGAAGATCATTATCAACCAGGGAATCGGTCAGGCTGTTGCCGATAAGAAGATGGTGGATACGGCACAGGAGGAACTTACGCAAATTGCAGGTCAGAAGGCGATTCAAACGCTTTCTAAAAAGGACGTATCCAATTTCAAACTGCGTAAAAAAATGCCTATAGGAGTGAAGGTCACACTAAGAAGAGAAAGAATGTATGAATTCCTTGAACGGCTCATCTGTGTGGCAATTCCAAGGATCAGGGATTTTAGGGGAATCCCTTCAAAACTTGACGGAAGGGGAAATTATACCATGGGTATATCAGAACATATTATTTTCCCGGAGATTGATATTGATAAGATAAATAAGATATTGGGGATGGAGATCACTCTTGTTACAACGGCAAAAACAGATGAGGAGGCATTGGCATTGTTAAAAGAATTTGGGTTACCATTTAAAAACGTAAAAAATTAGCAGTATGGCAAAAGAATCAATGAAAGCTCGTGAGGTAAAACGCGCCAGACTGGTTGCAAAATATGCTGAAAAAAGGGCAAAACTGAAAGCCGAAGGCGATTATCAGGCGTTGAGCCGGTTACCGAGAAATTCAAACCCGATCAGGCTGCATAACAGGTGTAAATTAACCGGCAGGCCTAAGGGATATATGAGACAGTTTGGAATTAGCAGAATTACATTCCGTGAAATGGCATCAGCAGGTCTGATACCGGGAGTGAAAAAAGCCAGCTGGTAAATTTATGTATAGATAAGTTAATGAATTAAAAATATGACAGATCCAATAGCTGATTATTTAACAAGAATACGCAATGGTATAATGGCGAAGCACCGGGTTGTTGAGGTCCCTGCTTCAAATCTGAAAAGAGATATAACACGTATCCTGTATGATAAAGGGTATATTCTTAATTATAAATTTGAAGATAAGGGTCCCCAGGGAAACATTAAGATCGCCCTGAAATACCACCCGGAAACAAAGCACCCGGCTATCAAAAGCCTTGAAAGGGCAAGCAGGCCGGGATTAAGGAGATACACAGGCAAGAATAAACTCCCTCGTGTATTGAATGGTTTGGGTATTGCTATTCTGTCAACATCCCAGGGAGTGATGACCGATAAGGAAGCCAGACAAAAAAATATCGGTGGTGAGGTATTGTGTTATGTTTATTAAATAAAAGACGAATAAAATGTCACGAATTGGAAAATTGCCCATAGAATTACCGGAAGGAGTAACCGTGGAAGTTGCTGACGATAATACCATTAAGGTAAAAGGCCCCCTGGGTGAGCTAAGCCAGAGGATTGGCCCCGACATCACCGTCGATGTGAAAGAGGGTGTGGTATCTTTAAGCAGGCCGTCTGAACAAAAGAAACACAAAGCGCTGCACGGTTTGTACAGGGCTTTGCTTTATAACATGGTCGTTGGAGTATCAAAAGGATATACCATTCAGCAGGAATTCGTGGGAGTAGGGTATAAAGCGGAAGTAAAAGGACAGGTCCTTGAAATGAGCCTCGGATATTCTCATGACATTCATATGAAACTTCCAAAGGAAATTAAGGTTGAGGCAAAAACGGAAAGAAGAAGTAATCCCATTGTTACACTGACCAGTATTGATAAACAATTGATTGGTCAGGTAGCAGCTAAAATAAGGTCTCTTCGTCCGCCTGAACCCTATAAGGGGAAAGGCATTAAGTTTGTCGGGGAACAATTACGGAAAAAAGCAGGTAAAACTGCCAGTGTACAATAGATAAACAGAATATACAATGGCATTAAGTAAGCGAGATCGCAGAATCAGGATTAAGTACAGGATCAGGTCCAAAATAAGTGGGAACAAGGATATCCCACGGTTTACTGTTTTTCGGAGTAATAAGCAAATCTATGTGCAGCTTATCGACGACATACAAAATAAGACACTGATTTCCGCATCATCTCTTGAAAAAGGGATTACTGACAAGAAAGATATTAATAAAACAGAGCAGGCCAGGCTTGTTGGGAAACTGGCTGCAGAAAAATCCAAAAACGCAGGCATTAAGCAAGTTGTCTTTGACAGAAACGGATATCTGTATCATGGAAGAATTAAGGCGCTTGCCGATGCTGCCAGAGAAGCCGGATTAAAACTTTAATACATTATGGCTACAACAATAAGAAGAGTAAAAACTACCGACCTGGAACTGAAAGACAGGCTTGTAAGTATCCAAAGAGTTACCAAGGTTACAAAAGGAGGACGCACATTCAGTTTTTCGGCGATTGTGGTTGTCGGGAACGAAAACGGCATTGTCGGTTACGGGCTGGGGAAGGCCAATGAGGTAACAACTGCAATAGCAAAAGGTGTGGAAGATGCCAAGAAGAACCTGGTAAAAATACCTGTTTATAATGGCACTATTCCGCATGAACAGATATCCAAATACGGAGGTGCTAAAGTTTTTCTGAAACCGGCTTCCAGCGGAACAGGAGTAAAAGCCGGCGGTGCCATGAGGGCTGTTCTGGAGAGTGTGGGTATCACCGATGTACTCGCTAAATCAAAAGGGTCATCAAATCCGCATAATCTTGTAAAGGCTACCTTTGCTGCGTTGCTTGAACTGCGTGATGCATTTACGGTTGCTCAGCACCGCAATGTTACAATCGATACGGTTTTTAATGGTTAACTATATGTACTGTTGGAATGGCTAAATTAAAAATTACACAAACGAAAAGCAGAATTGGAAGTACCAGGAGGCAAAAAGCAACGCTGGATGCTCTTGGATTAACAAAATTAAACGGTTCTGTGGAACAGGAGAAAACTCCCCAGATAGAGGGCATGATCAGGAAAGTAAAGCATCTTGTAAATGTGGAAGAATTATAAATGATTTAATCTACCAGACATGGAATTGAACAATTTAAAACCGGCAAAAGGATCTGTTAAAAAAAATAAAAGATTAGGAAGAGGTCAGGGATCTGGCAGAGGTGGAACATCCACAAAAGGGCATAAAGGACAGAAATCCCGCTCAGGATACTCCAGGACGATCGGGTTTGAAGGAGGACAAATGCCTCTTCAGCGCAGGGTGCCGAAATATGGTTTTAAGAACATAAACCGTAAGGAATACAAAGGGATAAATATATCCACATTGCAGGCTTTGGCAGAGAAGAATAAGCTTACTTCTATTGATGTCAAGACATTGATAGATGCAGGACTTGTATCAAAAAATCATAAAGTGAAGATCCTGGGAAAAGGTGAATTAAAAACCAAGCTGGATGTTAAAGCGCACGCCTTTTCCAAAACTGCCATGGAAGCGATCCAATCACTGCAGGGAACTGCAGAAAAAATATAAGCAATGAAGAAGTTTATTGAGACCATAAAGAACATTTATAAAATTGAAGATCTTAGGGCCCGGATATTGTATACCCTTGGGATACTTCTGATATACCGGTTAGGTACCAAGGTTGTATTGCCGGGAGTAAATCCCAATATGCTGTCGGAACTCAAAGAAAAAACTTCTTCAGGAGTCCTGGGGATACTGGATATGTTTTCCGGCGGAGCTTTTTCTTCGGCCTCTATATTTGCACTTGGTATAATGCCTTATATCTCCGCTTCCATTGTTATACAGTTGCTGACCATTGCTGTCCCGTATTTTCAAAGATTGCAGAGGGAAGGTGAGAGTGGAAGAAGGAAGATCAACCAGATTACAAGGTATCTTACTGTCATCATACTGATTATTCAGGCCCCGACCTATTTGACCCAGATCCCTGAATCAGCAAGGGTTTTACCAGGGGTTTTCTTCACGTTGTCATCCATCATCATATTGACAACCGGAACTGTTTTTGTGATGTGGCTTGGAGAAAAAATTACCGACAAAGGAATTGGGAATGGGATATCTCTGATCATCATGATCGGTATCATCGCCCGTATGCCCTTCGCTACTGTAGGAGAATTCTATGCAAGGATGGAAAAATCAGGTGGCGGTCTTGTCGTTTTTCTTGTTGAACTTGTATTTTTATTTCTTGTCTTTGTTGTCAGCATCCTGCTTGTTCAGGGTACCAGACGAATACCTGTTCAGTATGCAAAAAGAATTGTAGGCAACAGGCAATACGGAGGTGTCAGACAATACATACCGCTTAAGGTAAATGCCGCAGGTGTAATGCCGATAATCTTCGCACAGGCAATTATGTTCCTGCCTCTGTCTTTTGCCCGCTATGGCGGTGAG
>JASFVU010000208.1:0-5661 GCA_050049665.1 Bacteroidales bacterium
TTGCTCTGTCTGCATTTTTCGATGTGACCAAACATTTCTACCTGGGTATGTCTTTGTAGTTTTCTCATGCGTCAAATCTACGCACTCAGCATCAGCCTTGAAAGACGGGGTTGGTAGAGGGGATACGGTTTGATAGGGAATCGCTTTGAAATGCCAAACGTTTCATATACCCATCCGTTGTATGCAAGTGTGATAGAGCGACACCGAAGCAAAAAGCTCGATAATTGAACAGTTGAAAAATAAAGACTTTTAAATAAACTATCGGATTGATTGGTCTGGTGCTCCGTTGATAGATAGGTACGATGCGAGGGAATTTATTTTGTTTTTTCTTCCCCCTCACAAAGACAAAAGAAACCCAGCCCACAAAACAACACATTTGCAAACCGCTGCAAGCCAGCCCTGCAAACCAAAGTTCGTAAAAGAGTTATTTTATAGCTTTCGCACCAACGTTAATTTGTTAAATTTGAGTTTTTTATGTATTTATAGCAAGAATCACAAGCGAATATGATATAAACAGTATTTACACTTTGTAATAATTTTTTTGCCTATCTAGATAGAATGAATAAAAGTAGAAAAAACATAAAGAGACTGATTTATCAAAGGATTAGGCAAAGAGATTTTGAGAGGCAAAATAGACGACGTAAACGCCAAAAAAAACAGAGAATTCAACACCATGAACCTCCTAAAGGATTACCGGTGCCAAGAAAGTTCAGACGAAGTTTTAGTAGTTCTCCAATAGTGTCACCAAGTTCACAAAACCAGAAACCTCAAAAAAACAACTACTTAAAAAAACATTTACCTCCAAACTTAGAATATCTGGTTAAAACGAAGGAAAGTCCTTTTAACCTTGAATCAATAAAGAAAGAAAGATTTATAAGCAAAGGGGTAATAGAAATCCCCAAAGTATTCTCTATAATAGAAGAACCAGGTGATAGCTATATTGCACTTAGAAAAATAATCTCAGCACTCCTGATCGAGAATAATAAAACGGTCATCCTAAATTATCAGAATTGTGAAAAGGTTGAATTAGGTTCGCAGGTGCTGCTTGATATTATACTGAAAGATTTCTTTTATTTCACGAACAAGTGTCAAAAAATTGATAGGAATCACAGAGAGTTTTTTCCATCAACAATTAGGGGCGAGAATATTAATAATGAAGACGTTCAGAAAATGATGTTTTCAGTTGGATCGCCTGTTACTCTGAAGATCCGTGAACAGCGTTTTCCGGACATAATTCCATATAAACTTTGTATTCACGATAATGAGAAGGAAAAAAACTATGATAGAAGAATTGAGCAAAAAGAGTTAGATACAACTGAAATGGCTGATTACGTTATTGACTGCCTTGAAAGAATGAATCAAAAACTGACACCAGCTAAGAGAGATGATTTATGTACTGTAATTGGTGAAATATTGATAAATGCAGAGGAACACTCTTCAACAAAATATCGTTTTTCTATTGGTTATTTTAAGGAAGAAAATATTGAAAATAAGCACTATGGGATTTTTAGATTAGTTATATTAAACTTTGGGCAGACAATTTATAATAAGTTTAAAGATGAGTCGTGTCCAAATAAGGAAATTGTTGAAAAAATGAAATCTCTTTCAAATTCATACACAACTAGAAGCCTATTTTCAAAAAAAGAATTTGAAGAAGAAAACCTTTGGACCTTGTATGCATTGCAAGAGGAAGTTTCATCAATATCTCCAACTGAATACAAACGGGGTAATGGTTCAATCCGCTTTATTGAAAGTTTCTTCAACATAAAGGGATCTCAAGAAGCTGATAATATTTCTTATTTGACACTACAATCTGGGAAAACCAGAATACATTTTAATGGTGAGTATAATATTGAGAACAAAACAACCACCAATAATGATACTTTTAAAGTAATGACTTTTAATGAATCAGGAAGTATTGAAGACAAACCTGACAACAAATATGTATATCAGACTAATGATTATTTTCCTGGTACAATAATAAGTGCTAAATTGTTGTTAAATGACGATGACCTTGTTGAAATAAATATATAAAAACATGGAACAAAAAATTAATACTATTAATCTTGAAGAGTTCAGGGTTAAAGACAATAGAAGGGGAACAATCTCAAAGGTATTTACTGGACGTGATAGAGGTAAAAAGGTTAGAGAAGACTCTAGAATAGATGAATTAGAATCTAGTAATGAAACAATCGAGGTTGTTATTCCTGATAATATTTACTCTATTAATCCTTCTTTCTTTGAAGAGTTATTTGTTAATGTAGTGAAGAAATTAGGTAAGGATAAATTTCTAGAAAAATTTAAGTTCACATCAATGGGAGATTATAACTATGAAAAGCCATTGAATGAAGCAATCGATCGAATTCTTAGAAGTAGAACAGCATTAGATTAATCTCATGGAAATATTAAATTCATTATCCGATTCCTTAATAGTAGATACATTAGGACTTACATTACCAAATATTGAGGTTGTTGCTCAATTCCCTAAAAAATCAACTTTAGAACATATATATTCGGCTGCTACAGTTGTCATAGCTATAGTGAACTTGATTCTGATTTTCTATATTTTTTTAAAAAGTAATAGGAAAGATGATAGTACTAATGAAAAGAAACGTAGAATAGCGTTATTAAAAACTCTAGTGCTTGATTGCAATATCGATAAGTTTTATGAATTTTTCAAAAATGTTTGTTCCAAAACAAAAATGTTAAATTCTAGCAATTTGTCACTTGAAGATAAAGTGAAAATCAACGATGAACTAAAAGATTTAGCCACTGAATTTAGGCAAAGTTTTATTGACCTATTTATTGCTATTGACAATTCGCTATATAATGAAATCCTTGAAAAAACTGACTCATTAATAGATGGACTAACTAACACTATATTTGATGAAGGAATAAATTTATCGCACAATCCAAAATTTGAAGAGACTGTAACAAAAGAAATTAGGATATCGAAAACTGAAATTATTAGAACTATGTTTTCATATTCAGGTGAGTAGTTCATTTACAGATCAGCTATCCATTTTTACAAGCACATCCCATAAACCGCACTTGCCCATCCTGTCCAAAGTTTCTGGGAAGAGCTTATAAAGCTAACCCAATTACCGCCTTTAAGTGCGGTTTGAGGATTTCCCCACCCACAAAAAACAAAATAAATTCGTGCTCCGTTGCAAGGTCAGTACGGATTGATTAGAAATTATATTAGTTTTAAGAAAAATAAGTAACGGATTGATAATGAATGAACACCAGCATACAACAGCCAATATAGAAAATAGCGGGGACAGTGGGGTTTCGAACTTCGGTAGCCCGCATCAGGCTTTTGTCTCGGAGGATAGGAACGTAGACCGCAGTCCGCTACTTTCCATATCGGCAACACGTTGTGTGCAACCCAAAAAGAGCGACAGTGCATAATGAAAAGGCAAAAATGAAAAATTCCCCAACGCAAAGCAACAGTTTGTCAGCCCGTCCCTACAAGCTTCCCTTCGCTGCCAAACACTTGCTTTTTTACTCACATTCAACATTTTACTTAATTATAGATTGAGAAAAGGAAATTGTCGATTAATTTATGGAAAAGATATATCTGATTTTAAAAATTGTATGGAATAAAGAATTTTTGTAGTGAATTATTAATTTAAAAAATTACAATTATGAAAAAAACAATTCTTTATTCACTACACGGGTTCGTATGGTTTTGCGACCTAAGTATAATTTTCCTGGTAACTCTTGCAGGAAACTTATGGGCTACAAAAGGCGCACTGGTTAGCACAGCTGCCTTACTTGGGATTTTTGCATGGTCACTTGCACTTTTTTACAGTGGCTATTCTTTCTTTGTTCCTAAATTCTTTTCAAAAAACAGATTTGGAGCAGGTGTTTTAACTACAACAGGAGTTTGCCTTGTTTTTCCACTTCTTCCACAAATTGAGAAAGTAACTTCTGCAATATCTGGAAATGGATGGATGGGCTATTCGCTAGCAGGTTATATACAAGGAATATTTTTAGCTTTATTCATTTGTGCAAGTGGAATCCTATTGAGAGCATTTGTGAATTGGATAGATAACCAGCAAAAGAAAAAAGAACTTGAAAATGAAAAACTGCAATCGAAATTAATAGTACTGGTAAACCAGAACAATCCCCATTTTATTTTCAACGTTCTAAATAATATCGATTCATTAATTACATCAAAACCGGCAAAAGCTTCTGAAACTATTAATAAACTTTCAGGTTTTTTAAGATATGTTTATTCCAATTCTGAGAAAGACAGGGTAAGCTTAACTTCAGAAATTGAATATATCGAAAACTACATCGAATTACAATCGCTCCGACTCGACAATAATGTAAAAGTTGAATTTGAAAAAGATTTGAAGGAAGACATTCAGGTGGTTCCCATGCTGTTTCTCCCTTTTATTGAAAATGCATTTAAACACGGATTGGTTGATAATGAACATCCATTAAAATTAAAATTCTCGACAAGAGACAGAGAGGTTGTTTTTGAATGTATAAACAATACAGGTTCGGAGAATAGTGATAAATCAGATTCAGGATTTGGTTTATCTAATATTATAAAACGATTAGATTTAATGTATCCTTCGAGATATAGCCTGAATATTGATAATAAAGAAAAAGCTTACTCGGTATCATTAAGTTTGCAAACAAATGAAAATTAAGAGTATAATCATAGAAGACGAGAAGCTGGCTGCCGAAAAACTTGCAGGCTTTATTGAGAAAATTTCAGTACTCGAACTTGTGTCAACTTTTAAGGATGGTATATCAGCAATAAATTTTCTAAAAAGCAATTCAGTTGACCTAATTTTCCTGGATATTGAGATGAAGGATTTTAATGGGATGCAGTTTCTGAAAGCTTTACAAGTTAAACCGGCAGTCATTATAACTTCGGCCTATGAAAAATACGCTATTGCAGGATATGAATTTTCGGTTGTAGATTATCTGCTCAAACCTTACACGCTTGAGCGGTTCCTTCAATCAGTTGACAAAGCAATTAATCTTAAAGAGTTGAAAGAAAAAGCAAAAAACTATGAATTGATTGCTTCGCAAAGCAATGAGTATATCTTCATTAAATCGGAAAACCGCATTGAAAAGATTGAGCTGGACGATATACTTTTTATCGAAGGAATGAAGGACTATCTAAGGATTCATACCAAATTCAAAAAAATAATGACCTTACAGAGCTTTAATGGAATTTTACAGTATCTGCCAGGTAATAATTTTGTACGCGTTCATAATTCATACCTTGTTTCTTTAAACAAAATTGAAAACATTGAGCGTAACCGAATTAAAATTGGTGATACTTTAATTCCTATCAGTGATAAATACAAGGACAGTTTTTACAGTTCGATTAAATCATAAATAACATTTAAATAGCATTTTTTAATTGCTGTTTGCACAGCAAAATAGAATTCTTACACCTAAAAATTTAGAAAAATGAAAACAATAATATACATATTAATGATAATAATGGTGCTTTAATACTGGTTCCCGATGTGTTTTCAAAAGGAGCTATACCACAATAACAACAGAATTTTCTTGCAGTTTCGAATTTTGTGAAATTATGTGTATATGCGATTAGGTAATAAGCTATAATTTTTCCAATGCCGGGCACCGTTTTAAGGATTTTATAATTGTTTTTTATTTTATCATCAGTCT
>JASFVU010000209.1:0-5657 GCA_050049665.1 Bacteroidales bacterium
AGATTCTCAAAAAGGAACTGTGCCCGGTAGGTATTGTTGGCTACTATTCCTCCGACTTTTGCCGCTGCCAGAATAACAAACTCCGGTTTTTCCGAAGCAAAGAATGCATCCACCCTGTTAAAATCGGTAAGGTCCAGTTCATCAATACTTTTCCCGATGATATTTGTATACCCTTTTTTCTTCAGGTTACGGACCAGTGCACTTCCCACCAGCCCAAGATGCCCTGCAACATAGATCTTGCTGTTCTTGTCCATTTTCAGTAATAAATATGAAATCTTTTAACCAAATCTTATTCAAAATAATTCATGATCTTATAACCACCTTCCCGCAGGTATTGTTCTTTTTTCATCAGTTTGATATCTGACGATACCATATCTTTTATGAGTGCTTTCAAATCGTATTGGGGTTCCCAACCGAGTTTTGTCTTTGCTTTTGTCGGATCTCCGATAAGCAACTCAACTTCGGTCGGCCTGAAATACCGCGGGTCAACAGCCACGACTTCCTTACCCTTTTCAAGCTGGTACAAAGGATTGCTGCATGATTTAACAAATGCCTTCTCATCTGCCCCACTGCCTTTGAACTCGAGCCCGATACCAACTTCTTCAAAAGCCATCCTGATAAAATCACGAATTTCCGTGGTAATGCCTGTAGCAATCACGTAATCTTCAGGCTCGTCCTGCTGAAGGATCAGGTGCATAGCCTTGATATAATCTTTTGCATGCCCCCAGTCACGTCTGGCGGAAAGATTACCCAGGTAGGTTTTATCCTGCAGTCCCAATGCTATTCTTGCTACCGCTCTCGTAATTTTCCGGGTAACAAAAGTTTCTCCACGGACAGGCGACTCATGATTAAAGAGAATTCCGTTGCAGGCATACATTCCGTAAGCTTCCCTGTAATTTACCGTTATCCAGTAAGCATACATTTTTGCCACTCCATAGGGACTCCGGGGATAGAAAGGCGTTTTTTCACTTTGAGGCACTTCCTGTACCAGTCCGTAAAGTTCACTGGTCGAAGCCTGGTATATCCTTGTTTTCTTTTCCAATCCCAGAATTCGAATTGCTTCTAAAATCCTCAGCGTTCCGAGGCCATCTGCATTGGCTGTATATTCGGGAGTGTCAAAACTTACTTTCACATGGCTCATGGCCGCCAGGTTATAGATCTCATCCGGCTGAACTTCCTGGATAATACGCACAAGGTTTGTCGAATCCGTAAGGTCAGCATAATGCAGAAGAAAATTCCTGCCCTCCACATGCGGGTCAAGATACAGGTGATCGATCCGGTCGGTGTTGAACAATGAACTCCTTCTTTTTGTCCCATGAACAACATATCCTTTTTTTAGCAGGTATTCGGCAAGGTATGCGCCATCCTGTCCTGTAATTCCCGTTATAAGTGCAACTTTTTTGTTTGCCATATGTACTGTTTTTTGTTGTATCTATGATTTGAACGCCAGGGGATGATATTCTCCCTGTTTCCCTGCCGGCCTGGCATTCCGGATATTGTAAACCGTTTCTATTGAAGGCCTGGCCTCGAAAAGAGGGAAATGATCTCCCTGAAGTATTTTCTTATAACTCTCGGTATGCAGATCGGTAAATCCGCCGCTAAACTCGATCTCCTCCTTATCGATGGTAACTGACCGGTATGTTCTTGTTCCTGTTTTTTTTATGTTTTCAGGGATATCATTAAAATCGAGACTCAAAAACCACTTAATGCGTGCGTTCTCCAGTTCAAGATAACCCGATGCCCTGTCCATATCAAGGGTATGAACGATGTTTTTCTTTACCCCTCCGAAAATCCATATCAGCATATCGAAAAAATGCACTCCTATATTTGTTGCAATACCTCCCGATTTATGGACATCACCTTTCCATGAAATATGGTACCACTTGCCCCGGCTTGTAATATAAGTCAGCACAATATCATGGATCTTGTCCTTCGGGCCTTTGTCAATTTTTTCCTTTAATTGTACTATGGCCGGATGCAGTCTTAGCTGGAGAATATTGCAGATGTTTTTCCCGAATTCTCTTTCTATTTCGCTGAGGGCATCCACATTCCAGGGATTTAATACAATGGGTTTTTCACAGATCGCATTTGCCCCTGAACGCATTGCAAAACGAATATGTGAATCATGCAGGTAATTGGGTGAACAAATACTTACATAATCTACCTGCGTGCCTGTGCGCCTGAGTTTATCAATGTGCCTGTCAAAACGTTCAAATTCAACAAAGAAATTACTTTCCGGAAAGAAACTGTCGATGATGCCAACGCTGTCACAGGGATCGAGAGACGCCAAAAGCCGGTTCCCCGTATCTTTTATAGCACGCAAATGCCTGATGGCAATATACCCCCCGACACCTATTATTACAAACTGCTTTGGATTATCTGAGTGGTTCATCATGTTTCCTCAATGTAAATTTACAAATAATGAATACTTGCCTGTATATTCATTTCAAAAAGCAGCACCTGAACATCCCGAATAAACTGCGGAAAATAAAACAAGTATTCATATACTACAGACTCATATAGGTAAACTGATCTGAGAACTGTTTATACAATCCTTTTATATCAAACAGAACCCCTTCCTTTCTGAGGTGCTTCTGAAAAAATTCCATATCCAGATCAGCATATGGCTTATGGGCCACGGCCAGAATAATGGAATCATAAACTCCCGATATATTGTCCTTTAAAACAAGTCCGTACTCCTCCTTCACCTCCTCAACGTCAGCAAACGGGTCTGCCACATCTACCTGTATACCATACGACTGCAATTCATATATTACATCGGCAACTTTCGAATTACGGATATCACTTACATTTTCTTTGAATGTAATTCCCATTACGAGAATACGTGATTTCAAAACATTGACTCCCAGCCGGATGATCTCCTTTACCAGTTCGGTCGTAATGAATTTGCTCATGCCATCGTTCACAGACCTTCCGGCCGTGATCACCTGGGGAAAATGTCCCAGCTCATTTGCTTTGAACGTCAGGTAATAAGGATCAACACCTATACAATGCCCTCCGACAAGACCGGGATAAAAATTCAGAAAATTCCATTTTGTGCCTGCGGCTTTCAGGACCTCATAAGTATTGATGTCCATCTTATGAAAGATGATAGACAGTTCATTCATCAGGGCAATATTCAGATCGCGCTGCGTATTTTCAATGATCTTTGCTGCTTCGGCAACCTTTATTGAAGAAGCACGATGAATGCCCGCTTTTATGATCTTCTCGTATACCTTTGCGATTTCCTCCGACGATTCATTGTCACAGCCCGATGTTATTTTAACCACGTTCGTTAACGTATGCACTTTATCCCCGGGATTGATCCTTTCGGGAGAATACCCGACTTTAAAGTCGGTTTTAAATTTCAGCCCTGAGATCTTCTCCATCACCGGTATACAGATCTCTTCCGTGGCACCCGGGAATACGGTTGATTCGAATACAATGTAATCACCTTTTTTTATTACTTTCCCGGCTATTTCAGAAGCGGAAATCAGGTTTTTCAGATCCGGCAGATTGTTTTTATCGATTGGTGTCGGAACCGCTAAGATGTGGAATGTGGCATTTTTCAGATCTTCAGGATCAGAAGTAAAGGAAATATCAGCGTTCCTTGCTGGGATCGATATGCTGCTTCATCATAGAAACCCGCTTTTCATTGATATCGAAACCGATTACTGACATTTCTCTGGCAAATTCAAGTGCAATGGGCAAGCCCACATAGCCAAGTCCGATTACAGACAATTTTTCTTTTTTGCTAAATAACTTTTCCGAAATGCTCATGGTTTGAATAACTAAATTAATATGGTTTAAGATCTAAATCTCCACATCAGACACCGAATTCCTTTTTCAGCGTATCAACATAATCAAGCTTTTCCCAGGCAAAGAACTGAACTTCTTTGGTTACCGTTTCCCCGTTTATCGAATAGGTCAGCTTTTTAACTTCGGGGATTCTGCCCATATGTCCATATGCTGAAGTGGCCCTGAATATCGGATTTTTCAATCCCAGTCTTTTGACAATTGCACTTGGACGAAGATCAAACACCTCTTCAATTTTCCCGGCAATTTCACCATCACTCATATTGACGTTTGATTTACCGTAGGTATTGACAAATACACCTACCGGTTTTGCTACTCCAATGGCATAAGCTACCTGCACAAGGACCTCATCAGCGATCCCCGCTGCCACCATGTTCTTGGCTATATGCCGGGCTGCATAAGCGGCTGACCTGTCCACTTTTGAACTGTCCTTCCCGGAAAAGGCACCTCCGCCATGAGCTCCTTTTCCACCATACGTATCCACAATTATTTTTCTCCCTGTTAATCCCGTATCGCCGTGAGGTCCTCCGATAACAAATTTACCCGTCGGATTTACGTGTAATATGTAATCCTCTTTGAACAGGGACTGAACCCTCGAAGGCAACAATTTCTTCACCCGTGGTATCAGTATATTTTTAACATCGTCCCGTATCTTCTTCTGCATTTTATCATCCGTGTCAAACTCATCATGCTGGGTTGATACAACAATGGTATGTATCCTTTCAGGTTCATCGTTGTCGTTATATTCTACCGTAACCTGCGATTTGGAATCGGGACGCAGATAGGTCATCTCTTTATTCTCACGCCTGATATCAGCCAGCACCATCAGCAGTAAATGCGAAACTTCCAGGGCCAGAGGCACATAATTATCCGTCTCTTTACAGGCATATCCGAACATTAATCCCTGATCGCCCGCACCCTGTTCTTCTTCCTGTTGTCTCACCACACCACGATTAATGTCGGGGGATTGTTCATGAATGGCCGAAACGACCCCACAGGAATCTCCTTCAAACATATAATCCGATTCGGTGTATCCGATGTCTTTGATCACCTCGCGTGCAAGCTTCTGGACATCAACATAAGCATGTGTCTTAACTTCTCCGCTAAGCACCACCAAACCAGTTGTTACCAGCGTTTCACATGCCACTTTTGAATCAGGGTCCTGTTTAAGGAATTCATCCACTAAAGCATCGCTTATCTGATCCGCAACCTTGTCAGGGTGTCCCTCTGAGACAGATTCTGATGTAAATAAATAACTCATCTTTTTTTGGTATTTTGATTATTTTGATTGTTCTTATTTCCTGGAAGTTAATTTCCTGAACGCCTGCTCCAGCGTTTCTTCTTCTTTCCGGATGGTTAGTATTGTTAAATTATTCTTCGTGGCAAAAATAAATATCTTTTCTCTTATATCATCTTTCGAATTGCCTGCAAGTAAGAATTCTTTGACAGAAACATTCTGAACTTTGTTAATCCCTTTGATTTCTTCCAGTAACTGAGGTTTTACTTCCGCATTGAATTCAACATATATGGTTTGCTCTTGTTTATCCCGTGATCCGCGTATGTTGGCAGATGAATCATCGGCCACAAGCTCTCCCCGGTCAATAATAAGTACACGGTCGCAAATGGCTTCCACTTCCTGCAGAATATGCGTTGAGAGCAGAACGGTCTTGCTGGCCGCGAGATTCGAAATAATGCTCCTGATCTCAACAAGCTGATTCGGATCAAGGCCTGTGGTCGGCTCATCAAGGATCAGAACCTGCGGATCGTGAATAAGTGCCTGGGCTAACCCAACACGCTGCCTGTAACCTTTGGAAAGCTGCCCTATTCTCTTCTTCCGCTCA
>JASFVU010000210.1:0-5649 GCA_050049665.1 Bacteroidales bacterium
GTTATGAAAAGATATTTCTGGGGAACGGTAGTGACGAAGCCATTGATCTGCTGATCAGGGCTTTCTGTGAACCCGGTATTGACAACATCATCAGTATAAAACCTACCTACGGAATGTACAGGGTACTGGCAGATGTCAATAATGTAGAATACCGGGATGTCCTTCTTACAAAAGATCTTCAGATCGACAAGAAAGCGCTGTTGAAGGTGGCCGACCTGAACAGTACATTGCTGTTTCTCTGTTCTCCCAATAACCCGACTTCAAACAGTTTCTATCATGAGGATATTGTTTATCTGCTTGAGAACTTTGACGGACTGGTGGTTCTGGATGAGGCTTATATCGACTTTTCCCGGGAGCGTTCGTTCCTGGATTCTCTTGACAGTTATCCGAATCTTGTTATTTTACAGACCTTTAGTAAGGCGTGGGGTATGGCGGCAATAAGGCTGGGAATGGCATTTGCTTCCCGGCAGATTATTACAATACTGAACAAGATCAAATACCCGTATAATATAAGTAAACTAACGCAAAACCACGCCCTTCAGAAGATCAGTGAAAAGAAAGACAAAGATTCGTGGGTGGAGATGATCCTTGAGCAAAGGGATGCATTGAACATAGAGTTGAAAAAGCTGGACATAGTAAAAGAAATATTGCCGTGCGATGCAAATTTTCTGATGGTGAAGTTTGAGGATCCCAAAGGTGTACTGAGCTTTCTTATGAATAGGAGGATCATTCTGCGCGACCGGTCAAATGTCCCGCTTTGTGAAGGATGTCTGAGAATTACGATCGGTACGGAAGAGGAAAATAAGATGTTGATCAGTACCCTGAAAGAATTTAAACCCTGAATCTTTAATTCCTGATACATGAAAAAAGTTTTATTCATAGATTGCGACGGTACATTGATAAAGGAACCGATTGAGGATGAACAGGTAGATTCTTTTGAAAAGCTTGAATTTATACCAAAAGTATTTCAGGCATTGTCTCTTGTTGTTCAGAATCTTGATTTTGAGCTTGTTATTGTTACGAATCAGGATGGACTGGGGACCGATTCTTTTCCCGAAGACACATTCTGGCCCGTACACAACAAGATGTTAAAAGCTTTTAAAAACGAAGGGATCGTTTTTACCGATGTGTTTATCGACCGTTCACTGCCCGATGATCATGCTCCCACCCGGAAACCACGTACGGGAATGCTTAAGGAATTTCTTGAAGGAGAAGATTACGACCTCGAAAACTCATTTGTCATCGGGGACCGGTTAACGGATATTGAACTGGCGAAAAATCTGGGTTCTAAAGGTATTTTGCTTTCGGATAAAATCACCGAAGGAGAACTTGAATATTCGGGATTAACAGAACACTGTGTTCTTCGCTCGGGAGATTGGGTGAAGGTCTGTGAATTCCTGATCGCAGGAAACAGAATTGCATCGGTTGAACGAAATACCGGGGAAACACAGATAAAAGCAGAATTAAACCTTGACGGCGGTACAAAAAGTGCTATTTCAACCGGACTGGGCTTTTTTGATCATATGCTGGACCAGATAGCAAAACATGCCGGTATTGGATTGACCATAGAGGTGAAAGGAGATCTGCATGTAGATGAACATCATACTGTTGAAGACACGGCCCTTGCGCTTGGCGAGGCATTTTACCAAGCCCTGGGAAGCAAAAGAGGGATTGAGCGGTATGGCTTTGCACTGCCGATGGATGATTGCCTGGCACAGGTGGTTATCGATTTCGGAGGCCGGCCATGGCTTGTATGGGAAGCGGAATTTAAACGGGAAATGGTGGGAGATATGCCTACTGAATTATTTTTTCACTTTTTCAAATCTTTCAGTGATGCAGCCAAATGCAATTTGAATATTAAGGCTGAAGGCACCAACGAACATCATAAGATCGAAGCCATATTCAAGGCCCTGGCCCGTGCTGTAAAAATGGCCATTAAAAGGAACGTATTCAATTATGATCTGCCCTCAACAAAAGGTGTTTTATGAAAAATACTGACCTGAGAACAGATATACCGGGATCAAAACCCGAATCGGGTCCGTATCCGTTGCCTAACACGAAACCGGGAACTGGGAACTGAAAACTGGGAATACATATGAAGATTGCCATAATAAAATACAATGCCGGAAATATCATGTCGGTGGATTATGCTTTGCAGCGACTCGGTATAAAAGCAGAGGTAACCAACGATAAGGCGAAGATACTTAGTGCCGACAAGGTGATCTTTCCCGGGGTAGGTGAGGCCAGTACAACCATGGCTTATTTGAAAAAACACGGATTGGATACCCTCCTCAGATCCCTGGAGCAGCCTGTTCTGGGTATTTGCCTGGGCATGCAGCTCATGTGTAAACACAGCACGGAAGGAGATGTGGATTGCATAGGCATCTTCGATGAGGAAGTAGTGCTGTTTAAACCCGACCGGGGCAAGGAGAACATAACCAAGGTGCCGCATATGGGATGGAACGATATCTCAGACCTGGGATCCCGGTTGTTTGATGAAAGCATGGAAGGACAATATGTGTATTTTGTACATAGCTATTACGCAACACTCGGCAAAGATACAATAGCAAACTGTAATTATATTTTACCTTTCAGTGCGGCTATGCACAAAGACAATTTTTATGCTACCCAGTTTCATCCTGAAAAAAGCGGACCGGTAGGTGCCGGGATCCTGAAAAACTTTATTGAGAAATGCTAGCAATCATTCCGGCTATTGATCTGATCGAAGGAAAATGTGTCCGCCTTTCCAGAGGCGATTACGATCGGAAAAAAGTATATAATGAAAATCCTTTGGAAGTAGCAAAATCCTTTGAGGATCATGGACTTAACAGGCTTCATCTGGTCGACCTGGATGGTGCTAAAGAAAAACATGTGGTAAATTGGAAGGTGCTTGAAAAAATAGCTTCAAAAACGGAGCTTACAATTGATTTTGGCGGTGGAATAAAATCGGAAAAAGACATCGATATTGTCTTTAACAGCGGAGCGGAGATGGCTACTATTGGAAGTATTGCCGTTAAGAATAAGAACCTTTTCTATGACTGGCTGATGAAATACGGAGCAGAAAGACTTATCCTCGGCGCAGATGTGAAAGACAGGAAAATTGCCGTTGCCGGATGGTTCGAGACTACCGATACCGACCTGCTTGAGTTTCTGAAGGAATACCTTGACAATGGAGTGAAGCAGGTGCTTTGTACCGATATCAGCAAAGATGGTATGCTGGAAGGGACTTCCCTGGAATTATACAAGGAACTGATACAGCGTTTTCCGGAAATGGAACTGATAGCCAGTGGGGGAATTACTCATATGGATGAATTGTATCTGCTTGATGAAATGAACGTATCCGGGGCTGTTATCGGAAAGGCCATTTATGAAGGAAAAATAAAACTGAAAGATCTTCAGCTATTCAAAATCCGGTAAGATCAGTCAAATTGTCCTGAAGATTCCATCAATCCATCCGCTTCATGAATTCAGCATTCCGGAATTTTCAGTAATATAAAGATAAAAATCCTCATTACTAGGATAAACAGAAAGCAGATTATGAATGATTTAATGTTAATCTTTTTTTCATTGATTTTTTCTTTGTTAAATTTGAATAAACGGAACGGATTCTTATCGGAAATGAAAATGTCAAATTAAAACAATAAAGCCATGAAATTAAAAATGAACCTGGCAACATTTCTATTATTGCTGGTACTGACAGGTTGCGAATATGGCAGCGTATCAATTGATCCTTCGGAAAACATAATTAATGAGGAATATACCTATGACAATTTTTCCGGCCTTGATATATCCAGTACCTTTGAGGTCTATGTTGAATTCTCAGATACGGAGGAAAAAATTGTAATTGAAGCAAATGAGAATTTGCATCCCTACATCAAGATTTTTGAAGAAGAAAGCAAGCTTAACATCATGCTTGAAGACAATGTAAATATCAGGGGAAGGGCTACTCTCAAGGCATACATAACCACGAGTTCTTTGAGCGGTTTTTCAGCTTCAGGTGCTTCTGTAATAACGGTAGAAGACTTAATTGAAAGAAGTAGTGTGACTATCGATCTTTCCGGTGCAAGCTATTTTACCGGGGAACTGGCTGTTGATAACGTAAATGCTGACCTCAGCGGTTCATCCCAGGTAGAAATTTCAGGTGTTACCGGTACTTTTTCTGTTTCCGCTTCAGGAGCGAGTGTTACCAAAGACTACGGATTATCAACCGATTTTCTGGAAGCCGATTTGTCTGGCAGCAGTAACGTTTATGTGACCGTAAACAAGGAGATCAGTATCTCCGCTTCAGGGGCCAGTACATTATATTATATGGGTCAGGCCGCTGTTACGAACGAGAATCTGTCGGGTGCATCGAGAATTGTAAAAAAGAATTAATCGGGCAACGTTGTTATTCTTTTGAAAGAAGTTCTCCGAACCACCTGCCTGATTCCTTGATGATTCGTTTTTGGGTTTCATAATCAACATAGACCAGGCCGAATCTCGGATGGTATCCTTCCGCCCATTCAAAATTGTCGGTAAGGGACCAGACAAAGAATCCTTCTACCGGTACATTTTCCATTTTCGCTCTTTGAACTCCCCCGAGCAATTTTGCAAAGTAATCGATACGCTGCCGGTCATGAACAGTGCCGTCAGGTGTCACAACATCCGGAAGGCATACTCCGCCTTCCGTAATAACTATCCTTTTAATTTTCCGGTATGCCGCAAGTCTTTTTAAAATACGGTACATCCCTTCGGGAAAGATCTCATAATTCATTGAGCTTAAGGGAACCTGTCTCTTTTTTGGTGAAACTTCCCTGAGATAAAAAGGAGGGAAAAAGGAGTGTGCTGCAACGATCCTGAAGTAATACTGAACACCGATAAAATCAAAATCATAGGCGAGCAATTCTTCATCACCGGCCATGAAATAATCTTCTATTTTTTTTAATACGGGCAGGTCTTTCAGGGGGTAGCCCATGCCCAAAGACGGTTCAAGAAAAAGCCGGTTGAATGCTGTGTCAAGCTTTCCGGCTGCAATCCGGTCGGCTGTCCTGTTTCTGAAAGGTTCAACCGCCGAGAATGAAAAAGTTGTTCCTATCCGGGCATCCGGAATATTTGACCTTGTAATACGGGCACTTTCCGATTGGCATAAGGTAGCGTGATGCAAAGCGGGTAGAAAATTACCCAGCCCCCTACGGCCCGGGGCATGTCTGCCAAGCAGGTATCCCAGGGCAGTGAAGGTAAGCGGTTCGTTAAGCATCAGCCAGTGCTTTACCCTGTCCCCGAAATGCTTTGTGACGACATGGGCATATTCTCTGAACCATGCAAAGATATCCCTGTTGATCCATCCTCCCGTTTCTTCCAGTACCTGGGGCAGATCCCAGTGATAGAGTGTAATCCATGGCTCAATTCCTTTTTCAAGGCAGGTATCGATCAGTTTGTTGTAAAAGTCAATTCCTTTCCGGTTTATCTGTCCGCATCCCTCCGGTAATATACGGGGCCAGGAAACGGAAAACCGAAACGCATTGAAATTCATCAATTTCAGAAAATCAAGGTCCCTGGCATAATGATGATAAAAATCCGTTGCAACCATGGCATTTTTACCATCCCTGATCTTCCGGCGTTTTTGAGCGTATACATCCCAGATCGAAGCGCTTTTCCCGTCCTTGTTCC
>JASFVU010000211.1:0-5637 GCA_050049665.1 Bacteroidales bacterium
TTTGTTGCTGAGCTCTGTTGTCCAGAGTCTCCTGATCCTGCTGATCATCGGAGGGATCTATTTTGAACTTCAGACCCCGGGAGTGGGTTTCCCGCTCGGGATCGCTGTTACCGCTGCATTGTTATATTTTGCCCCGTTGTATATCGAAGGACTGGCTCAGAACTGGGAAATACTTGCATTTATCCTGGGCATGGGATTGCTCGCACTGGAAGTTTTTGTGATCCCCGGATTCGGAGTGGCCGGTATTTCCGGGATCATGCTGATCCTGGTAAGTCTGACGATGAGTGTCATCGACAACGTTGTTTTCGAATTTGAAGGTATGGCGGCTTTCATCAGAGTAGCAAAGGTATTTGCCCGGATTTTGATCACCGTGGTTGCCTCTTTCTTTGTTTCAATATGGATAAGCGGTAAGGTGGGAACCACCGGTTTTCTGAAAAGCATATCCCTGGCAGCGGAACAAGACAGGTCACAGGGATACATCGGTATCAATACCCATCAAAAAGATATGATCGGTAAAACAGGGGTCGCTTTTACGGTTTTGCGGCCTTCGGGAAGAGTAAAAATTGAAGGGGAGATCTTTGACGCAAAGGCGGAGTTCGGATACATAGAAAAAAATGATAGGGTGAAGGTCATACGCGATGAGGCAGGCCAGTTATATGTAATAAAAATATAGTCTTGTGGGTTATATAATAACAAAATTAAGTTTATGAATGAACACGTTTGGTTGAAGCGCGTTTTGTATTTTCTCATTCTGGTACTGGTGATTGCAGGTATTAAAGGGTTCAGTTTATACCGGAAAGCTTTTGCTCCGAATGTCTTTACCAGTGAAAAACAGGATGAATGCATCTTCATCCCTACGGGTGCTTCCTATGAAGATGTGCTTGCCATTATAGGGAAAAAGAACCTGGTGAAGAATATGCATACTTTTGAATGGGCAGCAAAGAAAAAGAATTATCCCAGCCATGTGAATCCGGGTCGGTATAAGGTGAAAAACAGGATAAGCAATAACGAGTTTATCAACATGCTTCGTTCCGGAAAACAGGATCCCGTAAAACTAACCTTTAATAACCTTCGTACGGAAAAACAACTGGCAAACAGACTTGCCGAACAGCTGGAACTTGATGCGCAGGCTGTCATGCACTTTTTTGATTCCGATTCTGCTGCCAGACGATTTGGTTTCAACAGGTACACGCTGAAGTGTATTTTCATTCCCAATACATACGAGGTTTACTGGGATATATCGGCCGGGGCATTGTTCGAAAGGATGCTTGACGAATACAATGCATTCTGGAACAGGAAAAGGACCCATAAGGCGGAAGAGATCAAACTGACAAAAGAGGAAGTGATTACCCTGGCTTCCATTGTAAATGAAGAAACGCGAAAAGATGACGAAAAAAGGAGGATAGCCGGTGTGTATATGAACCGCCTGAAAAAGGGGATCCGGTTGCATGCCGACCCGACAGTTATTTATGCTGTGGGAAATTTTTCCATGCAGCGGGTACTCAGAAAACATTACAGAACAGATTCTCCTTTTAATACCTACCGTATTGACGGATTACCTCCCGGTCCGATCTGCTTCCCGGAAATTTCTTCCATTGATGCGGTGCTGAACTACGAAAGGCATGATTACCTTTATTTCTGTGCGAAATCTGATTTTTCGGGATATCATAGTTTCGCAAAAACGCTGAAAGAGCATAACCGGAATGCCGAGCTGTACCGGCGCGAATTGAACAGGCGAAGGATATATCGGTGACATGTCAATAAAAATTATCAATTTCATGATCATAATTACCTTCGGCTTTTTATTTTTATCGAAAAAATAAATGGACAGGATCAAGTTCGGCACGGACGGTTGGAGAGGGATTATTGCCAGGGATTTTACCCTGGCCAGCGTGGCGAAATTTTCGTACGGACTTGCCCGCTGGCTGATAGGGAAATTTTCTTCCCCGACAGCCGTTATCGGATACGACAGTCGTTTTGGCGGGGAGATGTTCATGGAAGCCATTGCAAAGATCCTGGCTTCAAAAAATATCCGTGTATATATTTCCGAGAATTTTGTATCTACCCCCATGATCTCTCTGGGAGTTGTGAAATTGAAAGCCAATTGCGGGGTAATGATCACGGCCAGCCATAATTCTGCGGATTACAACGGGATTAAACTCAAATCGGATTTTGGCGGACCAATGCCCGATGTGGACATCAGGGACATTGAAAACCTGATCTCTTCGGAATACGAGTTTGACCTTGAGATGTTAAACTGGAACTATTTTATTGAACGGGGACTGATACAGTATATAAACCTTGAATCGATATACCTGAAGAACATCCTTGATCATTTTGATATTGAAAAGATCAATAAGTCAAAATTCCGTTTTGCTTTTGATGCCATGTACGGGAGTGCCCAGAATATTTTTAAGAAACTGATGCCCGGCATTAAAATGTTCCGGTGTGAATTCAATCCGTCTTTCCTGGGTGTACCTCCTGATCCTTTACCAAAGAACCTTTATGTTCTCGGGGAATACATTTGGTCCGGGCACAACATTGACTGTGCCCTGGCTGTTGATGGTGATGGCGGTCGCATAGCCCTGTTTGATGAAAAAGGAGCCTATATTGATAGTCACCATATACTGCTATTGCTTGTTCATTATATGGCAGGATATAAAAAACTGAAAGGCAAGGTAGTTGTCGGGTTTTCCGCCACTCATAAAATTGAGAAATTATGCAAACATTACCGCCTGAAGGTCATTCGTACCCCGATAGGATTTAAAGAATTCTCACCGGTTTTTTTAAATGAGAATGTATTGGTGGCGGGAGAGGAGTCCGGAGGGATGACAACAGGAGAATACCTCCCTGAGAGGGATGGTATCTGGTCGGGAATTACCATCTGGGAGTGGCTGGTGAATTCAGGTAAAAAACTGAGTGAACTGGTAGATGAGGTATATGCGATCACTGGCCGGTTTGCCTATGAAAGGATGGATCTGGAACTAAACAAGAATATCCGCAATAAAATAATTGAGACATGCCGTTACCAGGGGTATGATAAATTTGGCGATTTTTCCGTGACAAATACGGAAGAACTGGATGGTTTTAAATATTATCTGGGAGATGAACGATGGGTCATGATCAGGGCATCGGGTACCGAGCCTGTGATCAGGATCTATGCGGAAGCAGAGAACAGGGAGGTTGTATCGGCTATGATCAATGCCGTTGTAAATACAATAAACATTTACTGAAGAACTTCAATAAAGTGAGTTCGAAATAAAAACCCTTAATTATCAATTATTTAATAAAGTTATTGGTGAATTCTTTGTGTTTTAGTGTCTTTGTGGCATTTTCTTGTAAACCTTTTATGCCACTAAGACCCCAAAACTCTAAGCAAACACAAAGGTTCTTCATATATATTATTCAATATCAATGAATGAATTTTCATTCCTTATATCGAACTCACGTTAAATAATCTGTACTTCCGGCTCCAGGCTGACCCGGAATGTCTTAAAGACCTTGTCCCTGATGTGATCGGCAAGCCTGAGTATTTCCGTTCCTTTTGCGTTGCCCAGGTTGATCAGCACCAACGGCTGATTCCTGTAAGAACCTGCGTTTCCCATTTGTATGCCTTTGCACCCCGATTTCTCAATCAGCCAGGCTGCCGATAACTTACTGCCGGACTTATCTGCCGGATAGACCGGCATATCAGGATAACCGAGTTTCAGCTTTTCCGATAATTCTTTGGGCACTACAGGATTCTTGAAAAAACTTCCGGCATTCCCGGTTTGCCTTACATCCGGCAACTTTGAATCCCTGATCTTACGAATGAGCTTTCTCATCACGGAAATGGATCTTTCCTGTTCTTTATCGAGCATTTGTTCAACAGGTCCGTAATGCGTTACCAGGGTATGAGGAGATTTTCTGAGTCTGAATAGTACATGGGTAACAATGAACCTGTTCTTCAGTGTCCGTTTGAAAATACTGTTACGGTAGTCAAATTCGCATTCTGCATTGGAATAGACATGTACTTCCGTTTTCTTCAGGTCAAATCCGTGTACTTCGGTTATGGTATCCTTTGCTTCTACCCCGTAGGCGCCGATATTCTGGACAGGAGCTGCTCCCACATTTCCAGGAATTACCGATAAATTTTCCAATCCGCCCCATCCGTGCGATACGGAATAGTCAACCAGGTCATCCCATAACACACCGCTTCCGGCCTTCAGAAGAACGGATCCGGAATTTTCCTGAACGACTTCAATTCCTTTGATATCGGAGTGGATAATCAGTCCGTCAAAGTGCTTTGTGAACAAAACATTGCTGCCTCCTCCGAGAATAAATCCGGACTGTGTATTGAACACATTACTCCGGACCAGTTCATGAATGTCTTTAACAGATGTGATCCTGGCATAGTACTTTGCATCAACATCTATTCCGAATGTATTGTATTGCCTTAATGGGAAGTTATGAGTAATTTCAATCATCTTTTTCGAATTGTCGCAAATATACAATAGTTTTGTTGTCTTTAGTTTACGATATTGACCACAGAAAAACAATAGAATTTGATCCGGATAGTTTCAGTAGTTTCTAACGATATTGTTACCGATAACAGGATCCATAAAATAGCTGCTTCCCTGAGTGAGAATGGTTATAGTGTAACCATCGTTGGCCGGATCACGCGGAATTCATTGCCCCTTACCAAAAGGGTCTACCGGACAAAGCGTCTGAAATTATTGTTCAACCGGGGACCTCTTTTTTACATGAATCTGAATATCAGACTTTTCATTTATCTTTTGCGTTTCAGGGGGAAGATCATATTATCAAATGACCTTGACACCTTACCTGCATGTTTCCTGGCTGCGGCAATCAATAAAAAACGGCTGGTATTTGACAGTCATGAATTGTTTTCAGAAGTGCCTGAATTAGTTAGCAGGCCTATTGTAAAAGGAATATGGCTGGGCCTGGAACGGTTGTTATTACCGAAAATAAAGAATGCCTTTACTGTTTGTGATTCAATAGCCGCTCATTACAAACAAAAATACAACGTACAATTTGATGTTATCAGGAACCTGGCAAGATTCAGATACGATCATGAATTTGAAAAAACCGGCAAGGAGTCTGACCTGACAATTATTCTTTATCAGGGAGCCTTGAATTTAGGCAGGGGCATCGAGATGATGATTGAGAGTATGTCCTCCATAACAGGCGCACAGCTCTGGTTGATCGGTACGGGTGATATCGAAACAAACCTGAAACAACTTGTGAAAAAGTTAAAGTTGGGGAAAAAAGTAAGATTTATCGGGCGCATTTCACTGGACGAATTATGGCATTATACCGTTCAGGCTGATATTGGAATATCCCTTGAAGAAAATATGGGTCTGAATTATCAGTATGCCCTGCCAAATAAATTATTTGATTACATCCAGGGAAGGATACCTGTAGTCGTATCGGATCTGACAGAAATGAAAAATGTCGTGCAAAAATACAATATCGGAAAGATCCTTTACGAACGGACACCGGAAACACTCAGCAGGTTGATGAATGATCTTATTGAGAACGAAATAGAAAAAGATTACTACCATACAAATCTGGAATTGGCGGCACGTGAATTATGCTGGGAAAGGGAAGAACAAAAACTGCTTGGTATCTTCAGGC
>JASFVU010000413.1:0-3697 GCA_050049665.1 Bacteroidales bacterium
TATTTAGGATAAATTCAAATTGAGGTACAAAATCATATTGCTTGATTAATTTCTCAAGATTTAGTCTTGTTTCAGTGAAAATGTCGTCAATCTCAATTAAATTCATTTTGCTTTAATTATTAATATAACTTGTCAGATTATACTCCCTTCGGCTTGCACCTAAGTTTATATGTGCATACTTTGCCTCCATATTACACAATCGTTTGTATGTTATGATAAGTTATTGTTCTGTCATTCATATCCTTTTACCTTACACCTGAACTATCCTTTGATCTGAATGGCAACATTTTGCCAATGCAACTTACTATTATTTTACTGAATTTCAAAAATTTGTACCATGGTGCAAGTCTGCGACTTGTGCCTTGTGCCTTTACTACTTACTTTGCAAATATGACCTTAAGTCGCATATCTATGCTAATTCCATTTTAACCAAACTTTTTATTCCGGAATAATCCCCGGCACTGCTGTATGGATAATCCTCTTCACAATTCACAAAACCGGCTTTTACCGGATTCAAATGGATGTAATTCAGCTTCTGTTCAAATATCCCTGCATTATTCAATACAATCGGCTTATTGTGTTGCTGCCAGAACTGGTATCTTTGATTATTGGAATTTTTGCTCCCTGCCTCCTCGAACATTTTTAACATCCACTTTCTTCGGCTTTCCTTTGGATTTTCCTTTATTGCCGCTATGACCGACTTCGATGTGTATTTTTTCAAATCCCGTATTATATCCTGTAATTTCATGTCATCTGTTCCTATTATCAGATGAACATGATTACTCATGATAACCCAGCCAAAAATGATCAATCCTTTTCTATTAATGCAATAATTCAGACTATCGACCAACAGGTCTTTATATCGTCTGCGTGTGAATACATCGATCCAGTTGATCGTTGCAAAAGAAACAAAATAGCTGGCTGTCTGATCGTGAAATTTATACTTTCTGCTCATTGAAAAATATTTGACCTAACATATCCATGTCAAAAATAACAGAAAAATTATAGATTGAAAAGCAGATTTTGATCGTTACCAACTACACATGCAATATGCAGATTTGTATACAAGATGGCACAAGTCACAGACTTGCGCCATGGAATGAAATTTTTAAAGGGAATGAACCCAACTTAATACGTTTTTTAGTAATTTAATAGTATGAACCGCAAAATGGAAAGAATGAAACAGAGTGGAAAATCTTAACACATATATAAAGAAGGGAAGCTTACTCATTTTTAACGTTACTGTTATTGTGGGTGTTATTGGCTATGTTATTGATATAATAAACTTTAATAAAATATCAAATGTTATTATTTATAATAATGCGATATTAATCCTTATAACAATTTCAGCTTTTGTTTTATTTCATCTTAAAAAGCTTAATCTTAAAACAAGTTTTGCAATAGTTGTCTATGCGGCTTTTGCTAGTGTATTGTTTTACAATATTATAAGTATTTCATTAGAATTAGAAAACAATATTTTTTTCTTTTTAAGGGATTCTGTTTTTATCATTCTTGTATTAACCCTGGCTGCCCTGATTTCCAGCAAATACCATGCTTTAATCATTGCTGCAATTTTTATAGTTTTTACTGTCATTTTCAACCTTGCTATTAAGAATGATTTCCTGCAATCAAGTCTTGTTCTGTTTGTTCTGTATGTCTCAGCCTATTCCATAATTATCTATTTTTTTGTGGATATTTTAGAAAAATCGATTACTGACCGGAAAAAAAAGGAGAAGATGATAAGCAATCAGAATACTTCGCTGAATGAGGTGAATGTGTTGCTTGAAGAAAGGCAGCAAAAGATAGAGGAGCAGGCTGAAGAGCTGAAGTCATCGAATGATCTGCTGAAAACTACAAACGAAAAACTCAACGAGTTGAACGCCATGAAGGACAGGTTTTTTTCAATTATCGGACACGATTTGAAAAACCCTGTAAGTATGATTATGGGATTTTCTGAATTACTAAAATCAAGGATTGATAATTTGTCTGTTGAAAAACGGGATTTGTATATCGATAACATTTTAAATTCTTCAAAAAAGACCTATAGTCTGCTTGAGAATCTGTTGGACTGGGCCCGGTCTCAGAGTGGGCGAATGACAATCAATCCTCAAAACATAAACCTGGTACAATTGATTAGTTCGAATATTCTTTTGCTCAAAGAACTGATACGTAAAAAGAAGATCTCAGTAATTACGGAATTTCCCGAAAAACCTGCAATTGCACTTTCCGACAGCAATATGATTGATACGGTTATCAGGAATCTGCTGAACAATGCCATAAAATTCACCCATTCCGGGGGTAAAATATTCGTTAAGGTTGATCCCGATGAAAAAGCGGGCCGGGTCAAAACCGTTTTTTCCGATACGGGAGTAGGTATACCGGCCGATAAAACCGACAAACTGTTCTCCCTTGACCGGAAATATTCGACTGAAGGAACTGCCGGTGAAACCGGTACAGGTCTTGGTTTGATCCTTTGCAAAGAATTCGTGGAAAAAAATAACGGGGAAATATGGGCAGAAAGTGAATCCGGTAAAGGTTCGACTTTTACATTTGTACTCCCAATGATTAAAGAATAGGAATTTTCTACCCAAGGGGTGTGATATTGATGATTCCGGGCGGACCAGACATGGAGACTGTCTAAAAAGGTTCATTTAATTTTTCCCTACTGGTGTCCGGTAATGCTCAATACACTATTCTGTAAGGATACTGAAAATGATTTATCCGTTATCAGCGCAGAAGAAGGAATGTTCCCTTTTTTTCAAATTCAAAGCCATGCACTGTTACAGCCCGGATATAATAGGTATACGTGTCGGTGTTCTGCAATTTACCCTGAAAATATCCGTTCCATCCCTCTGTCAGGCTGTTCGACGAATAGACCAGGTTTCCCCATCTGTTGAAGATACTGAATTCTGCTTCCCGTATGTTCCCGGATTCAAACATAAAAACATCGTTCTGCGAGTCTCCGTTCGGGGTAAATGCATTGGGCAGCTCAAGGTAATGATCGGCGATCACTTCAACAAAGATCTCCACCGTTGATGTTCCGCATTCATCGGTAACATCAACCCGGTAGACCGTACTCTCAAAAGGCCTTGCATACGGATCGTTACACGTTGTGCAGGAGATCTGATAATCCGGGGACCAGACATAGGCCGAATTTTCTATATCGGACCGGATATGCAATTGAACCGTGTCCCCGATGATGATCGTGGTATCATTCGGACTCCAGGAGAGATCCGGTGCTTCAAGGACCGTAACCATTAACGATTGAGATACACTGCATCCGTTTCCATTGGTGGCTGTGGCCGTAATATATGTTGATGAATCCGGTCTTATGATCGTGATATATGAATTTGGCGAATCAAAATACCGTGCAGGGGACCATTGTACTGACCATGAGGGGAAACCCGTAATGGAAAGCGGACTGCCGCTATTTCCCGCACACAGATAAGTGTTGCCGGTAATGCTGAACTGGGGCAGATCGGCTACCTCAAAAGTTTTCAGGATGGTATCTGTACAGCCAATGGTATTCGATACTTCAAGGGCAATGTACATTTCCCCCCGGCGATCAAAGATCAGGCCGGAAAGGTGCTGACTCGTGCTTACCGGGAATCCGTTTATCCTCCATATGGACTGATTGTAATCGGCCGACCGGTTTATGGCGGTCAGGGAATCGAGGTAGCAATAACTTTCTTTTTCC
>JASFVU010000212.1:0-5632 GCA_050049665.1 Bacteroidales bacterium
TTCCCCATACTCTCGAACATCTCAATAGCCGAACGGTAGTTTAAATTGGCCTGGTGATATTCTGCAAGATAGTAATTTGCTATTCCGAGAAGCAAATAGATATCACCTGCAATCGCAGGGCTGCTTTCATCATAAAACTTCAGTGCATCCGACAGGTATTTCTTTGCTTCATAATAATCCTCCAGTTCGATCTTGGCTTCACCCATGTATTTATTAGCGAGTGCTTTTTTTGTGTTCCAGTTATTTTGTTCTGCAATCTGCTTTGCTTTTGATGCCAGGAGAAAAGCTTTGGAAGGATATTGTTTCAGGGATGCCTGCGACAAATGAAAAAGATAATCCGCACTATCTTCAAGATTGGTGGGGTTGTTCCCTGTATTAAAACTATCTGTCACAGAAAGTTTGTTGGCACTAATATAACCGGCACAGAGACAAAAGACAATAAATATAAATATTCTGCGTGACATCTCAAGTGAACAATAATAACAAATTTGAACGTTCAAATTTTTGTACTCCGGTGTTATTTATCAACAAAATGCAATGCTGCGGGAGGTACGGGTATTGAAAAGAACGGGGCCCGGAGGCTCCGTTCTAAACGTGGTCTATGGATTGGATGAGAATAGAAGGAGGGAGATTATCAGGCTAACGCGCTGATTGTTTTCGTGTTAATAAATCCGAATGTATTTTATTCCTGACCGGCATTCTGCAAAGTCTAAAAATAGAAGTAGTTCCGTTACTGTATTTTAAACGTAACCGGCATTGACATGGCCACATTAACAGGACGGCCCGATTGTTTTCCCGGTTTCCATCTTTCCGATCTTTCGATAGCTGCAATGACTTCATTGTCCAAAAGAGGATCTATTCCGCGCAATATTTTTATTCCGGTAATTTTTCCTTTTTTATTTACAACGAAAGTAACATATACTGTTCCTTCCAGGCCTAATTCTATAGCAGCGGGAGGATATTTGACAATGGACTGAATGAAATTATGAAAATACATCAGATCGCCGTTTCTGTATTGCGGCATTTCTTCGGCTGCAACAAAAATATCATCATCTTCGGGTGGTTCATCAGGGAGATCCGGTAAATAATAAACCAGGTCCCAGGGATCAATGTCCATATCCAGATCAAAATCCGGTTCGGGAATATCCACGGTATTTTCAACGATCTCAAACTGAATTGCCTTGGGTTTTTCCAGTTGCTTTTTCTTTTCGACCCGTGTAATATCGATCTCAAGTTCTTCCGGGATGAATTCATCAAGGTAACTGAGATCGATCACCGGAGGCTTTTCAGAAGGAGATAATTCAAAGGCTGCAATTGCCAGGGCGATGGCAATGGTAAGACCAATTTCAAAGAAAAGAGGTTTTCTCTTTTCGAGGTTTGCTTTTCTTGTTTTTTTTGAGACCATGATAGTAAACTTTAGGTTCTACATCTTGTTGTTCATTAATAAGATGCATTTCATCAAAAAATTCCACAAAATTTCTTCGGAATGGTCTCAGTTGTCCCGAAACAACAGATTCTGGCCTGATTGTTGATTCACATATAACATCATTTATCAATTGCTGAAGTTGCCTTGAAACAAAGGTTCATTACCATACCAACGAGCTTAAGAAACATTCGTAAACTTTCCGACAACGAGTTGATCGCCCTGTATAAAAGATCGGAGAACAAAGATGTGCTGGGTGAGTTTTTCAACCGGTATATGCACCTGGTATTTGCCGTATGCATGAAGTACCTGAAACAGGATGAAAAGGCAAAGGACGCCGTTATGGAAATATTTGAGTCTATGGATAAAAAGCTTGTCCGGTTTGAAGTAAAGAATTTCAGGGCCTGGATATATACTGTCAGCAGAAATTATTGCCTGATGGAGTTGAGAAAGAAAAAAAGAGAAATCGAACCGGATCAAGTAAATTTATCGGCGGTTCCGGATGTGGAAAATTCCATTATTTTGCATCCTGATAACGAAGAAGACGCTGAAAAACACAACGTAGACGAGTTTCTGGATCAGTTGAAGGATTGTCAGCGCCGGTGCCTTGAAATGATGTATTTTCAGAACATGTCATACAAAGCAATAGCCGCTGAAACAGGATATTCCCTGAAACAAGTGAAGAGCTACATTCAAAACGGGAAAAGGAAACTGAAACAATTATTAAAAGAAGGCAGATGAATAAACCTGATCAACATACAAACCTGTTTACCGGTCAGGGTTGCCTGACCAGCGGTGCAATTACCGGGTTTGTGAATGGCAGTCTTTCCGCACGGCAGGAAAAGAAAGTGAAGGAACACTTGAGATCCTGTATCCTGTGTCGCGAGGCAATTGAAGGAACGGGAGCATTCAATGACCTGAAAGATTATGAGAACGGGATATCAGAATTGAAGTACAGGTGGAGCAGCAGGGATAATATCAGCTTTGGTGAAAGAAGGAACAGGAGAACCGCCGTACTGTCCGTTGCCGCAACGATTTTGCTGCTGATAGGTCTGGGATCCTTTTTTTATCGCAGTATGAGACTGAAACAGGTTACCTACGCCGACTTATTAAATAAAGGCATTGTTATTGACAGTGTGCTGACCCGGGAGGAATTCATGTACCCGGCTGCCTGCCGGGGATATTCCGGTTTATCTGTACGGGAGAAAAAGTCACGTGATCATTATTCGTTGTATAAAGAAAAAGCCGAAGCAGCACCCGTAATCGGAAAGCTGGAAAGCACGGAAGTGTATGCAGAGACCGTTGATCCGGAAGGGGCCGTTGAAAAGGAAAGGAGACAAATGGATGTTGTATCCGGAGGACGCCTTGCCTGTCCGTATGTTATTATGAGCAGGCCACCTTCTCACCTTGAATTGAAGATGCCGGCAGAAGAATATGATAACGATGATCCTTTTATGATAGTGGAAGAGATGCCTGCGTTTCAGGGAGAGGATCTGAAGGCATTTAAAATCTATGTTCAGAAAAACATTCAATATCCGCAGCAAGCAATAGAAAATAAGCTATCGGGAAGGATCTACGTTCAGTTTACCATAAGCAAGACGGGTAAGCTGACCGATGCAACCGTTATTCAGGGAGTTCACCCTGTTCTGAACGACGAAGTACTGAGGGTATTGAACGCGTCTCCTGTGTGGCAACCGGGAAAACAAAGAGGCTTGCCTGTTGCCGTTTCAATGATCCTGCCGGTTGATTTTTATTTGTATTGATGCCATCGCATCTTCTGTCTTCCGGTTTCTGCTGTTTCTAATATAGACTTTTCCTTTTTTTATTTTTGTATTTTTTAGGCTTGTAGGTTTTTTTCTTTTTTGTAGCCTGGAATTTGGAATTTTTCGGAAGGTCAGTTTTCTCCGGCATCATCAGATTGCGTCTTTGTATTGACGCTTTTTCTGCGCTGCTGCAACTCATCAGACCTGAAAAAACAATCAGCCATGCCAGTATGAATACAATCCCTGTCTTTTTCATAACGTTGTGTTTATTTAGTAGTTAAATGAAGTATACGTAAAATATGTATGATGGTTCAGGCAGGTACAATAAATTATAAGTTTCTGATTTTCAATTTTATACTTTAACTCCACCCAATTGTCAGATCGCTTGTTAATGACTGTTCATTTGTTCGTTTGGCTTATCCGGTGAAATAACTACCTTTAAAGCTTCTCAATCTCAAAACCTTGTACATGAAAATTTCATTCCTCGGTGCTGCCCGTGAAGTAACAGGAAGCAAGCACCTTATAACAACAAGCCATGGTAAAAAGATCCTGCTTGACTGCGGGATGTATCAGGGAAAAGGCCTGAAAACAGATGCTCTGAACCGTGAACTGGGATTTGATCCCTCAGGGATCGATCATGTTATCTTAACTCATGCACACATCGATCATTCCGGCCTGATCCCGTACATTTACCGGCTGGGATTCAGGGGATCGGTGGTTTGTACCAATGCCACCCGTGATCTGTGTGTGTATATGCTGGCCGATGCCGGCTATATTCAGGAACACGATACGTATACTTTCAATAAGAAAAGGGCAAAAAAGGGAGAACCGCCGGTAGATCCGTTATTTACCAAACAGGATGCGGTCGAATGTATGGAGCTCTTTATTGGCATTTCGTATAACCGGAAATTCAGGATCGATGATAAAATAAGGGTCAGTTTTACCAATTCGGGGCATATGCTTGGCAGTGCCGTGGCAAACATTGAAATTCAGGAAAACGGTGAAATGAAAAAGATTGCTTACACCGGGGATATAGGAAGGCCATCAAACAGAATACTTCGTTCTCCCGATCCATTTCCGCAGGCCGATATACTTATTGCAGAATCGACATATGGCGACCGTTTGCACATGGGACGACCCCAGGCAGAAGAGGAATTGCTGGAAATAGTGAAAGAGACCTGTGTTCAGAAAAAGGGTAAGCTCATTATTCCTTCTTTCAGTGTCGGCCGTACGCAGGAGATCGTATACTCTTTGAATAATCTGTTCAACGAAGGAAGATTGCCCCGTGTTGACATTTACGTGGACAGTCCCCTGGCCATAAACGTTACCGAGGTCTTCCGCATGCATCCCGAATGTTTTAACGGGGGCATCCTCGATGTGATGGATAATGATCCCGATCCCTTCGGGTTTAACCGCTTATTTTATATTCGCAGGCACGAAGACTCAAAAAAACTCAACTACCTGAAAAAACCCTGTGTGATCATCTCAGCATCAGGGATGATGGAGGCAGGCCGTGTAAAACACCATTTGGCCAATAACATTTCAAACCCGACTACAACCATTCTGGGAGTAGGCTATTGTTCACCTCCTACCCTGGGGGCCAGAATACTCAGAGGTGACAAGCAGGTCTCCATTCATGGCAATGTTTACCGGGTCAATGCGGAAATACGACGTATCGATTCGTTCAGCGGACATGGCGATTATGAAGAAATGATCGGATTCCTGAATTACCAGGACAAGGAGAAACTGAGGAAGGTCATTCTTGTGCACGGAGAATATGATAGTCAGCGTAAATACAAGAAAACTCTTGAAGAGCATGGGTTTAAAAACATTTTTATTCCTGAGGCAGGAGAGGAGATGGAAATTTAACAACGGGTTTTCGGGATCGTAAAAAGGATTATTTATGGTGCTGTTTAGCCATAAAGAGTATAAATACAGGGCTAAACACAGATTAGTTCAATTTTTATCAAGTATCTTAAATAATATTTATTATCTTGCCATTAAGTTAAACTTAAATTTACCAATCATATGAACAAAGGAGATTTGATCAATGCAATTGCTTCTTCAGCCGGCCTGACAAAAGCCGATAGTGAAAAAGCCTTAAATGCAATCACATCGTCAATCAGCAAAAGCCTAAAAAAGGGTGAGAGAGTAGGTCTTGTAGGATTTGGCTCATTCAGCGTAAGCCAAAGGGCAAAGCGTACCGGCCGGAATCCGCAGACAGGGAAAGAAATTACAATACCTGCAAAAAAGGTAGTGAAGTTTAAACCAGGCGCTGATTTGTCGCTTTAACTTATTGAAAGCTGTCTGTCGGGCAGCTTTTTTTGATGCCTGAAGCTCATGCTTCAGGCTTTTTCGTGAGACTCAAATTCCGGGAACGAAGTGAACCGGAATTTGTTAGTCGAACAATCCCGATAGCGAAGCGTATCGGGATAGTCTGTTATCA
>JASFVU010000213.1:0-5610 GCA_050049665.1 Bacteroidales bacterium
ATTAATTTATATCATAGATCAGAATGAAGGATATCGGAAAGTCCTGAAAACCTGTCTTGAAGCATTGAGTTTCAGCAATATCAGGATTTTTGATGCCTGTGAGGAGTGTCATGCTTTGAATGAAGTTCCTGATATTATCATTTTGGATCATATAACGAAGGAATATCGTATTTCCGGTCTGGATTTTCTGATCGGCACAAAGGCTCAGTATCCCGGCTCTCATTTTCTTTTCTTTTCTTCCGATGCCAGTGTTGATGTGGCTGTGAGATCCATTAAATGGGGTGCATCCGATTATTTCGTAAAAAGCAAGAAAGGACTGGAACAGCTTATTGTCAGGGTGAATATGCTTGTTAAATCGTACAAGCAGTTAAGACGCAAAGAGATCGTTTACCGGTCAGCGGTTGTTTCATTGGGCATGTTCAGCCTGCTGTTTTGCCTGGCTGTGTTTCTTTACTCCGTTCTGTAAGACCGGGATCAAAAATTCTCCGTTGTTAGTTTTTGTGCATGCACACTAAGATCTTTTTCAAAACTGACAATACTCAGGCTCAGATTTTCGTTGAATCCGTAAATCCTGTTTCTGAAGAATGTGTAATGTGACAGAAGCAGGCCGGGCTGAAAGAAAGGTGCACAATCACATGTATGTTCTCCGTATTTTTCCAGAGCAGAAATAAAATACATTGCCATGTCGAATCCAAGAAAAGTGTAGTTGATCCCTGTTCCCTTAGAGGTGGTCATAAAAGGTTCATATTTCAGCTTTGACCGGCATTTCAAGACAAATGTCTTTACAAGCGGATCGGAATAATCGATATAAAAAGGAGAATATATTGTTACATTCAGATCATGAAATTGCTCGATCCTCACACTTTTGAATTTTTGCCACGCAGGCAATCCAAAAACTTTTATTTCGTAATCCATGTGAAGGAAGTGTACTTTGCTCAATACATCACTTACTTCGGGCTCATAAGATGAGGCGACAATAACAATGTTTTCCAATGAATCCGACAGATTTTTCATAAGATTGGTTTGCAATGAATCGTCGATCTGAATTTCAGAGAATCTTAAACTATCCGTACCGGATGATCTTTTCAGCTTTTCAAGCAATATGTTCCTGAACTGTACACTTTCCGTTTGCCTGAATCGCTTAGGTTTATGAATGTAAAGAATGTTTTTCGTACGGTACTGCGAAAGGTATTCCGACCACAGAGCAAGTTCATCTGTTCCGGAAGGGATCACCTGAAAGAGGTTGGGATTGTGTTTAAGCGTAAAATCGTTTTTCATCAAAGGAGGTACGAACGGGACTTTTTTTTCCGTGGAGAATTTGTTTGTCAGTTCGATATTTTCAGGCAGGAACGGTCCAAGGATCAGGTCCGGCTGAATGATCTCCAGGTCTTCGATGATCTTTTTCATTTTATTTGTATCAGCTTCCGTATCGTATACAAAAAGATTGATATCGATATTTGATTTTTTGAGGCTGTCGATAGCAAGAAGCAGTCCTTCATAAAACTCGATCGCAACCCGTCCCTTGAATTTGTTTTGCTTTTTGTGAACATCATCCTGATCAAGTGTGTCATGATCGGCCTCAAATTCATAGCTGAATTCTTTTTTCGAAAAAAACGGAAGGACCAACGCTATTTTTACCGGGGTATTCATTCTGTAGGCCCGGGAGATTGAATCGCACTGCATGGCCGAGAGAGATCTCATGCCCGAGAGGAGAAACAGAGAGTCCGAAACAGTGCGACCGGCAAGATCACTTTCATCTGACCCGGCCGGAATAGTGATTACCTGACCGGCTTTTAATCCCCATCTTAATTCTTCATTTGCCGAAACGATGGCCGAAACAGGCACCCCATGATTTTTTGCTATACGGTACAGCGTATCTCCCTGCTGAACGGTATAACGGATCTGATCTTCCTGTTTCACCTCCGGCTGTGTCACCGGGGGTCTGAGAAGGTGTTCTTTGGGTATCCTTACCTGCTGACCCAAAGTTAGCCCTGCTTCTGTTCCCGGATTGTATTTAAATAAAGCAGGCAGAGGAACATTGTATTTCTTATGAAGGGAATAGGAGGTTTCACCGGCCTGTACGGTATGCAAAATAAAATCGTCGTTTTCCGAATCCGCATCAGCTACAATTTTCTGATCATCGTCAGATTCCGGTATTCGTAATGTCTGGCCAATGCTTAAGGGATCCAGAATGGCTGAAGGATTGGCTTTCTTTATGTCTCCCGCAGTTACCCGGTAGGTTTTGCAAATTGAATAAAGGGTATTTCCTTTTGCAACTTTATGGATATAGTATATTTTCCCCTTGTAAATGATCTTCTGATCGGATTTTTTGATAACCGGAGAAGATTGCTGAGCAAATGATGCGAAGGAATAACATAGAATAATACAAAATATTGCAAGTGTGTAAAGGCGTTTACTTTTGCTCATCAGATGTGCACTGTTTAGATCATTCTTTATTGATGTTAAAAATAATGAAAAGCCTGCTTATACATTTGAAAGAAAAGAATTAATGTTGTTTTCGATTCTTGCTTCCAGATTGGCACTGCCGGCTTCAATAAATTGTTCTCCCGTAATGTTTTCATACAATTCAATATACCTGTCACTCACTTCGCTGATGAATTCGTCTGACATATCGGGTACCGTCTGTCCTTCTTTTCCCTGAAAGCCATTACTGATGAGCCATTGTCTTACAAATTCCTTTGACAACTGTTTCTGATCATCCCCGGCCTTAAACCGCTCCATGTAACCTTCCCTGTAAAAATACCTTGAAGAATCCGGTGTATGGATCTCATCGATGAGGTAGATCGTGCCGTCTTTTTTACCGAATTCATATTTTGTGTCAACCAGGATCAGTCCCATTTTTTCGGCGATCTCCGTTCCCCGCCGGAACAATTTGTATGTGTATTCTTCCAGTTTATTATAATCTTCCTCTTCAACAAGTCCCTGGGAAATGATCTCTTCCCTTGAGATGTCTTCATCATGCCCTTCCTCGGCCTTGGTGGTAGGAGTAATAATGGGTTTTTCAAATTTCTGATGTTCTTTCATTCCTTCCGGCAGCGGTATGCCGCAAAGGTTTCTGCTGCCGTCACGATATTCCCGCCATGCATGCCCTGTAAGGTATGCCCTGATAACCATTTCGACTTTAAAAGGTTTTGCAAAATGCCCGATCGTAACCATCGGGTCCGGAGAAGAAATTTTCCAGTTCGGGACAATGTCGGCTGTAGCATCAAGGAATTTTGAAGCGATCTGGTTAAGCACCTGCCCCTTATAAGGAATACCTTTCGGCAGGACCACATCAAAAGCTGAGATCCGGTCAGTAACTACCATGACCATATATTCATCGTTTATGTTATAAACATCTCTTACCTTACCGTGGTATACCCCCTGCTGGCCTTTAAAAGAGAAATTGGTTTTTGTTAATACATGCATATTGTAAGATTTATGGTTAATCTTTATTCCTGGTTTCTTTTGAATTGCTGTAAGCTTCGATGATCTTTTTCACAAGGTTATGGCGAACCACATCCCTCAGGTCAAACTGAACGGTACCGATGCCCCCGATATTATCCAACAGTTCCAGTGCCTTTAAAATACCTGAATTCTGACTTTTGGGAAGATCGATCTGCGTTGTATCACCCGTGATAATGAATTTCGCATTTTTTCCCATCCTTGTCAGGAACATTTTCATCTGGTTAATGGTTGTATTTTGCCCTTCATCCAGAATAACAAATGCATTATCAAGGGTTCGTCCCCTCATGTATGCGAGCGGAGCTATTTCGATGGTGCCTTCTTCGATGTATGTTAATAATCGTTTGGGAGGGATCATATCCCTGAGAGCATCATACAGTGGCTGAAGGTAAGGATCCAGTTTATCTTTCAGATCTCCCGGGAGGAATCCCAGGCTTTCCCCGGCTTCCACTGCCGGCCGGCAAAGAATGATCCTTCGCACTTCTTTGTTTCTCAAAGCACGCACAGCGAGCGCTATGGCAGTATATGTTTTGCCTGTACCGGCGGGCCCAAGGGCAAAAAGCATATCGTTTCCGGCATATTCCTCAACCAGCTTTTGCTGATTGACCGACTTGGCCTTTATTTCCCTTCCATGATTCCCATAGACCAGCACGTCTGTTTTTTCCAGTTTTTTACTTACCCAGGCATCATCATCGGTCTTCAGGATATCTTCAACATCCTGGAGGCTTAATTTATTATACTTATGATAAAATGCGATCAAAACGTCGAGTTTTTCTTCAAAAAGACGGATCTCCTTTTCATCGCCAATGGCTATGACTTCATGTCCGCGGGCTACAATTCTCAGCTTCGGAAAAGCGGATGCAAGTTTATTTAAAAGGATGTTATTGACTCCATAAAGATTTACAGGATCAACCCCTTCTAAATATATCGACTTCTCGATCATAAAAATTTGACAATTATATGTACTTTTAAGCCTTACAAAATAAACCTATTTTTTGAAGATATTCAATTTATTTGAACCCGTACATTCAGTTAAATGTCAATAATAACATTAACAACCGATTGGAGCAAAAGCGATTATTATCTTGGAACTGTGAAAGGGAAAATATTGTCCGCTGATCCTGAAACACAGATTGTGGATATCAATCATCAGATCCAGCCGTTTAATGTTATGCAGGCCGCTTTTGTCCTTCGGAATTGTTATCATTCATTTCCAAAGGAAACCATCCATATTATCGGTGTAAATGCGGCACTTACTTCCAGGAAATCATTGCTTATCCTGAAAATAGGGGGACATTTTTTTCTTACTTCGGATAACGGCATTTGCGGACTGATCTCATCCGAGCAGCCGGAAGGGGTATACAGGGTGAAAAAGTCCGAGGTCAATAATAATTTTTTAAGCCTGGATACTTTTATTGAAACAGCCTTTCATATTATTAACGGAGATAATTTCAGCACATTCTGTGAGCGGGTGGATGATTATGAAAAGCAGGTTCCGCTGCGTCCTGTTATTGATAAGAACCTGATCAACGGAAGTGTTATTTATATCGATTCGTTTTCAAATGCCATTACAAACGTATCAAAGGAAACATTTACCAAGATCGGACAGAACAAACCCTATGAAATATTCATTCAAAGCAATCATTACAAAATTGACAGGATAAGCTTAACATATGAAGATTCGCTGTCCGGAGAATTACTGGCTCTTTTCAATTCCATAGATTTACTGGAAATTGCCATCAATCACGGAGCTGCCGCTAATTTACTTAACCTTAAGATTAATTCTGCTGTCAGGATCAAGTTTTACGATGAAAAGCCGGGAAGCAGGCTGACTCTTACAGGAGAATAATTTCAATCATTATGGAGGAGAAACTGAAATCGTTTAAACGTTTGCTGGAGATCATGGATAAATTGCGTGAGAAATGTCCGTGGGACAGGGAACAGACATATGAAACATTAAGAAATCTTACTCTTGAGGAAGCCTATGAACTGGCGGATGCCGTTTCTGAGAACGATGAGGAGGAAATAAAAAAGGAACTGGGGGACCTGTTATTGCACATTGTCTTTTATGCTAAGATCGCTTCGGAGAAAAATTCATTTGATATCGGGGATGTAATAGACAGTTTGTGTGAAAAGCTGATCTTC
>JASFVU010000003.1:0-18485 GCA_050049665.1 Bacteroidales bacterium
AAGTCGGGGGAGCAGACTGGGAAACACCGGTGAATTCGGGCAGTGATATGCGGAGCTGGTATAATAACCTTCAGATCGGATATGCTTTTTCTGATAAAATTAACACCGAATTATCTGTTGACGGCAATTATTTTCAGGTAACCACACTCGATAGTGCCAATCAGAACGGTTATGACGAAAACAGAATGGAGAGTTCGGTTTTCACCCGTCTGTCAGCACAAGTGACAAAAAAAATAAACATGCAGGTGAGTTTGCGGAAAGATTTTATTCCTAATACTTCGCCGCCGCTTACCTACGTTCTGGGTATAAGTTTTAAACCCTCGGCGGAAAGAAACTTAGTTGCAAAAGCTTCTGTTTCAAGGAATTTTCATAATCCGGCATTGAACGACCTTTACTGGCAGCCCGGTGGTAATCCGGAATTATTGCCCGAAGAGGGATTCAGTTATGAGGCCGGTGTACATTACCTCTATAAAGGCAAAAAGGTGAATATTGAAAATCAGACTACATTTTATTATTCCGATATTGATAACTGGATCCTTTGGTTGCCAAGTGTAAAAGGGTATTGGGAAGCAATGAATGTGAAAAAAGTAAAGTCATATGGACTGGAGTTTAACCTGCAGACCACCCTGCAGTTAAATACGATAAAATTTCTGCTTCATAGTAATTATGCTTTTACCAAAACACTGAATTACGGTGAGCCGCTCACATCGGCCGATGAATCGAAAGGGATGCAACTTCCTTTTATCCCGGTTCATTCGGGCAACCTTTTGTTCTCAATGTATTATAGGAGATTTTATGGCAAATTTCAGTATCAGTATTATGGTATCAGGCATTTGCTGAGCAGCAATAAAGCTGCTTTGGAAGACGATTCCGGTTTTTTTGGTGTTGAAGCTTCCGATAACCCGTTCTATCGTCTGTATCCCCATCATATAAAGCATGCCTCGGCAGGTAAAATATTCAAATGGGGCAAAATGGAATTTGAGACAGAGTTCAAAGTATACAATCTGTTCAATGAAGTATACCGGAGCGTATTGAGCCGTCCCATGCCGAAGCGTAATTATTCGGTTTTGTTTAAAATAAGTTTTTAACTTGCCCTATTCATAGATTTGCAGATTGATCTGTGCCAAAGCAAGTTAACCCGATTTAGTTACATTTGGTTTTTGCAGAAGACTTAGTGTAACTTAATCGTAATCAGTCTAATAAATGAAATTTATGAACCCAGAAGGGCTCGACGAAGTCAATTAAACAGGTTAGAGTATGTGGTCATATTGCAGAGTTTACCTATTGTTATGCTTTTTTGCGGCACTGATCCTGTCTTCATGCATGGACGATGAAGACTGGCTGGCATTGAACCATCAGATCGATGTTGATATCAGAAGTTCGGGTCTGTTTATTGTTAACGAAGGGAACTTTATGTATGACAATGCCTCGTTGTCTTTTTATCAGATCGACTCCATGAAAGTATTGAACAATGTTTTTTTTCGCACCAATGGCGTTGTGCTGGGCGATGTGGCACAATCCATGGTAATCAGAGATACTCTGGGGTATATCGTAATTAATAACAGCGGAAAGATCTTCGTGATCCATGTTAATACGTTTACCTATGCCGGTGTAATTGAGGGTCTTACTTCTCCGAGATACATTCATTTTTTAAATGATACCAAAGCTTACGTTACGGATCTGTACGCCAAGGCAATCGCTGTTGTCGATCTTTCGACTTATCGGATAACGGGGTTTATTGACGTAAACAACCATGAAGCCGAATTCTACCAGCATCCTACAGAGCAGATGGTTCAATATGGTAAATATGTGTTTACCAACTGCTGGAGTTATGATAACAAGATACTGGTGATAGACAGCGAAACCGACCGGGTGACGGATTCAATTGAAGTGCTCAGACAGCCGACTTCATTGACGATTGACAAGTACAATAAAATATGGATGGTATCCGATGGCGGGTATGAAGGAAGCCCTTACGGACAGGAACGCCCGGGTCTGCAGCGAATAAATGCCGAAACCAGGTCCGTGGAGCGTACCTGGCTTTTTGATCGGGAAGACTGGCCGCAGGAGGTATGCATAAACGGTACAAAGGATACGATCTATTATATAAACAGGCATGTATACAGGCATGCAGTGTTATCGGAAAAAGAGCCGGAGATATTTATCGAAAGCCCTTATGAAGGAGTTGTGTATGGTGGTTTTTACGGCCTGGATATCGATCCTTATACCTCAGAGATCTATGTTGCCGATGCCATTGATTACGTACAGCAGGGTATGGTATACCGTTACAGACCGGATGGTGTCCCCGTCGACACGTTCAAAGTGGGAATCATACCGGGGGCATTTTGTTTTAAACCGTGATATTTTTGATAGGAAAGGGTATATGCAGGTGAATATCAGGGATGGTAAAGTGAAACCTGTTCAGAGATAAAAGCGTCAGACAGGTTTCTGCTCCGATGATCTGACCGGCCAGGCGGTTGCTGTGGTGCAAGTTCATTAATTCTAAAGGATATAATATGGATCGGGATGGTCTGTTCCTGATCAGATCACAGGATTGAATAAAAACCAGATCTGCGTTGTAAAAAAACAAATGATCAGACCCAGAACAATGGGAAGGAACGTTGAGACCAATGTCCATTTGACACTCTTTGTTTCTTTGTATATCGTATAGATGGTCGTTGAACAGGGGTTGTGCAGCAAACTAAAAAGCATCAGGTTCAACGCTGTAAGGAGTGTCCAGCCACCGGCATGAAGAATGTTTGCAGTATCTCCGGCCGAATCGAGCTCGAACATAACTCCGGCGCCCGAACCAATACCGGTAATCCCGCTGCTGAGCACTGTAAGCATGAGTACTGTGGGGATAACAATTTCATTTGCCGGTATGGCAATGATATAAGCCAGTAATATCACCCCATTAAGACCGAATACCAATGCAAAAGGATTCGACCACTGTATAAAATGCTCGGCCAGACTGAGTTCCCCGATGTGAATGTTAGCTACCAGCCAGATAACAATTCCGGCAGGAATGGCAAAAATAACGGCGCGCCAAAGCACAAAAATGGTACGGTCGATCAACGAGGTATAAAGCGTTTGTAAAATACGGGGCGGGCGATAGGGTGGCAGTTCAAGGCTAAAGGCCGATGCTTCGCCCCGCAATACCGATTTGCTCAACCCCCATGATACTGCAAGGCTGAACAGGATACCAAGAACAGCAATGCCCACAACCGCACCGGCGGAGACTATACCTGTCAATTGTGCCGGGACAACACCTCCTATGAAAATGGTGGCGATCAGTATTTGTGTGGGCCAACGTCCGTTGCACAATGAAAAATTGTTGGTGATAATGGCTATTAAACGTTCACGCGGACTATCGATGACCCTTGCGGCAATTACCCCGGCAGCATTACAGCCAAACCCCATGCTCATGGTCAATGCTTGTTTGCCATGCGCCCCGGCTTTTCGAAAAAGACTGTCCATATTAAATGCCACCCTGGGTAAGTATCCAAAGTCTTCAAGCAAAGTAAACAGCGGAAAGAAAATGGCCATCGGAGGCAACATCACGGAGATAACCCAGGCCATAGACAGGTAAGCGCCGTCAATGAATACTCCGCTCAGCCACCACGGCATATTGATGGAAGCAGCAGCATTTTTTAAAACAGGATGCATAAAATCGATCAAAAACGAAGCAAGCAGGCCCGAAGGATAGTTCGCCCCGGCAACTGTTAACCAAAAAACCACAGCAAGCAACAGAAACATCAGAGGAAAGCCGAGCCACCGGCTTGTTACGATCTTATCGATTTTCATATCCAGACCATAAGCTTTTTTCTCTCCCTTCTGTTTAACGGTTTTTTTTGCTATCCGGGAAGCATCTTCATAGATCGATTCAACGACTGTATCGTGAAAATTTACTCCCAGGTCCCAGCGGGCCGTATTTGCTGTCGACAGAATATCTTCTCTTCCTGTATTTTTAGTTGAATTTCCCATGGTTTTTTCTTTAAGGTTGAGCAGTTGAAACATCTGCTTTTATATTGCCCAGTTCACCGGTTCGCACTGCTTCAATAATGCTGTTATCACCTTCCAGCAATCGAAGGGCCACCCAGCTGACATTGGGCAGGTCGGGGAATTGCTTTCTTAGTTTAGTCGTCAGAGTGGAAATAACACGATTCAGTTTAGGAGATCGGTTCCTGATCTTGTGTGGCCTGCAAACATATTTTCCTGTTGCCACTTCTTCAATGGCTGCAAGCAATTCATTCATACCCTGTTTCCTGCGGGCCGATGCCGGGATAACAGGAATGCCTAATTCTTTTGATAATGTTCTTTCGTCAATTTCCAGATTATTCCGCCGGGCTTCGTCCATCAGGTTAAGGCACAGCACGACACGATCAGTGATTTCCAGTATTTGCAGGACAAGATTCAGGTTTCGCTCCAGCCGGGTGGAATCGACAACGATTACAGTTACATCAGGCTGTCCGAACAGGATAAAATTCCTTGCTACTTCTTCATCAGTACTCGTGGATAAAAGAGAATAGGTTCCGGGCAGGTCCACAACTTTGTACTTTTTGTCGTGGTAAATAAATCCACCTTCGGCACGGGTAACGGTTTTTCCGGGCCAGTTACCGGTATGCTGACGCAATCCCGTAAGATTGTTAAAAACCGTACTTTTCCCGGTATTCGGGTTGCCTGCCATTGTTATTACATAGTCCACTTCATCCAGGTTCAGTCCCAGTTTTATCAGGTTTGCCTTGTTGTGGACGGAGCAATTTTCACAATTGTTCAGAGTATTCATATTGATTGTCTTTTTTTCTGTTAATGAATATAAGATCGGCTTGTTTTTTCCGTATGCCGATCGTTGTTCCCATTATCCTGTAACCAACAGGGTCACCTGAAGCGCTTTTCATTTCGGCAGAAACAAGACTTCCGGGAACAATCCCCAGATCCATGAGCCTTCTCCGCTGCTGCCCCCGGCAATTGGGTGAAATGCCGGCGATCTCGGCTTTTTCACCTGTTTTCAGCGATGATAACAATTCATATTTCTGTGTTATGGGTACCTTTCCTGAAAGTATTTCCACAGTAATGTGGGCTGCAAAAAGAGGCGTCAGGATACGTTCATCGCCGTCTGCCGCAAAAGTGATCTTATTTTCGGTAACATCGGTTACATACACCTGCATTCCCGGGTATAACCCCTCAACCACCAACTGCTCATAAATACTTCTTGGTTCATCTTCGATATGAATAATGCGTCCTGTTTCACCTTTCTTCATAAAACTCAGGGGTTTTCCTTTTGGCTCCGGTAATTCACCCCTGGTGGTAGGAATAGGATCGCCATGCGGGTCAAAGACAGGGTTACCCATTTGTGCGGCCAGTTTTTCCGTATCTTCTGTTGTCACACGATGTTCTATGCGGTCTGCTTCGTTATGCCAATCGGCCTGGGCAACGCCGGTTTCATCGGCAAGGTACCTTTCCCAGATACGATGAACCCTTATTACACGAAGCGCGTATGATCTTCCGGTATCCGTTAAGGATATTGTTTGCTCATTTGTTACGATCAAACCCATGGTGAGCAAGTGTTCCAGTAAACGGCTTGCCTTATCAACCGATATATTCAGATTGCCGGCGATACTGTTCATATCGCATGTATTGTTACGGTATTCACAATCGAACAGGTATTTAAGGGCATCTTCCAGTTCAGCCCTTTTGTTGTTCTTTTTTATCCGGGATAAGCGGGCAAATAATCCTTTCTCAGGCCAGAATAACCAAATTAGTGCGAACAATATCAGAATACCTGTCAATAGCATTCCGGCCGGATTAATAGTTAATGAATTAAGCATTATCTTGATTTTATCATTTTTTAAAGATGTTATAATGATTTTATGCGCAAACCAAAGTAAAAAGTCCTAGGCATTGAGGGTCCGTAAATATAATTGCTGTCACGGTTCTTTCCGGTATCAAAATCATCCTGGTATGCGTCGAATATATTTTTGACACCGCCGAACAGTTCAACCCCATTATTCAACCTTTTCATTTTAAGCAAATAGGAAATTTTGACACTATTTTCCAGGAATGAAGTCGATGTAACCAGTTTATCCCTATCAGGATTTTCAGATGCACCTGCAATATGAAGGATTTCCATTGGTCCCGTGTATACTCCGCTTACGGACATACTTAGTTTGTCGCCAGGCGTAAAGGTCAGGGTATAATATCCGTAAATATCAGGAGTTCTCAGGTACTTCTTCATGGGCTCCAGGTCATCGGAATAGCTGATCTGACTGTTATAATAACTGGATTGCAATGTAAATCCGGATTCTAATTGAACCATCCGGTTGTAATTGGCCCTAATTTCAACGGTAAAACCTTTTACAGCAGAGCTTCCTGTATTCCGCTTTTCATAAATAAGACCAAGACTGTCTTCTCCTGTTTCCTCAAGGGCAAAGGCATTATTTAAATTGGTATAAAAACCTTCTATGGTAAATCCGTAAATGTATTTTTCAGCAGCTTTGTCATAATTTACCGACGCACTGTAACTGTTTGATTTTTCTTCTTTTAATCCTTCTGCGAGCCTGATACGCGAGATGCCACCTCCGGCAAATGCCATATGCATGTCCGCATCGAATGCCTGGGGAGCCCTGAACCCCGTGGCCCAGGATACTCTGAATTGCGTGCTTTGACGAAGTTTGTAAAGCATTGAAAACCGGGGATTGATGATCATATTTTTAACCAGATTGTGTTTGTCTGCCCTGACACCGGATAATAATTCAAGTCCTTTGATAATCTCCCAGTCACTTTGGATGAATATCCCTATGTTTTCTGTAGTTTGATCCAGCAGGTAATTATAGGTTTGAATTTCATCCCTGACGTAATCAAACAAATATTCCAGACCTATTGTGAACTGGTTTGTTCCGGATAAAAACTTTTCCATTGTATGGTTAAGCTGCAAGCCTGCCTGATAAGTACTGGCATCGGAGATGCCATAAGGCGGATTCATGAGATGGTTAATATAGGCAGCAGAATCTTCAGTATCGGGAATAATTCCTGTGTAATGCTTACGTTTGGTGTTTTGAGCTCCCATGTACGCAATAAAAGCAGATCTGTAATCATTAAAATCAATCTCATAATCCACACCTCCTGTTAAAACATTATGGGTTCGTTCTTCAGATTGTTGTGCAAGAAAAGCCGGTTTGTCTGTCATTTCACCTCCGTAACGGAACTCATGTATACTACTGAGATTAAGTTCCAGTTTCTGATTAGGGGTCAGTCTGAAAAAGGAGTTAAGACCAAATGAATTATTCTTTAACTCGGGTATTTCGGAAAAATTATCGCCGTTTACATCATAGTATTCCCTCACTTTATTTGAAGCAAAAAACGACATACCGGCATTGCGTTGTGTTGAAAGTACGGTAAGGTTGGCATTAATCTGGTTGTCGGAAGAAGAATTTCCGATAATTGAATGATTGAAGGATACGTCGTAAGCATTCTGTTCGGGTATTTTGGTAATGACGTTTACCGTACCTCCGATAGCGCTCGATCCATACAAGGCAGAACCTCCGCCGCGCACAACTTCAATACGGTCGATCATATTCGAAGGAATTTGTTCCAGTCCGTATAATCCGGTAAGCGGACTGAAGACGGGCCGGCTGTTTATCAGTATCTGGGAATAAGATCCTCCAAGACCATTCATCCTGAGTTGGGAATAGTTACAGGTCTGACAGTCAGTCTCTACTCTCAGCCCGGGCTGAAAACACAAGCGTTCCTTTAAAGTATTGGCCTGTATTAAATCAAGGGTTTTCCCGTCAAGTACGTTTACTATTACTGGAGATTCCGTTTGCCTTTTAAAGGTCTTTGTTCCGGTTATTACTACCTCGTTCACAGTCATAATTTCTTCATTCAATACAAAGTTCACTTCCCGGGTTTGGCCTTTAACAGTTGTAACTGACTTTTTTACAGTTGAATACCCCAATGACTTTGCTACAAGGGTATGTGTCCCTTCCGGAAGATCAATAAGCATATAATGCCCCGTCTGGTCGGTTACCGTACCTATGCTGGTCCCTTCGACATAGACACTGGCAAAGGGTATATGCTCTTCGTTATTGCCTGATCTTACATCCCCGAATACGTTGGCATCGGTACGTTGCCCGTTTACCATGTATATCGATGTAAGCAGAATTATTGCAATGGAAAATATTTTATAAATGGACATATCATTTCTTTTAAAAGGATTACTTCTTTTGCTTTACATAAATTATATTGGCTATTTCCGTATTAAGCAGAAGCCTTGTATTGTTTACTTCTATTTCGGTCATCCTGTTTTTATTGTATTGTCTTTTTACCGTTAAGGCTGACCCAACAGTTAGCCGGTTCGAACGGCAGAAATCAAAAAAATCTTTGTCCGAGCCGGATAAACGGCTTATTTCATATTTTTTAGCGGGCTCGGCTAAAGAGAGAGTAACACTTTCCTTGTCTGTAAAAATTGCGCCCTTTTCATCAGGGATAGGGTCTCCGTGAGGATCGGTTGCCGGGTTTCCAAGGAACAGACTTATCTTTTCTGCAAGGAAATCCGTTGTCAGATGTTCTAGCAATTCGGCCTCACGATGTATTTCGTGCATGCCGAGCCCTAATATCTGGTGAAGAAAGGTTTCCCATAACCGGTGCTTGCGGATAACGCCCAACGCCATTTTTTTTCCGGCAGGCGTGAGTTTGATCTCTTTGTATTTTTTGTAATCGATCAGCTTTTTCACAGCCAGCTTACGGGCCATATCCGTTGCAGCGGCATTGGTAATCCCCAATTCTCTGGCAATAGAACCGGGCCTGGTATTCCGGTCTTTTCCCTGCTCAAATTTGTATATGACTTTAAGAAAATTTTCAGTAGAAATAGAAACCATATTAGTGTTTTAAAAAAATTTAAGTATACTTAAAATAATAAACAAATATATTAAAAAATAGTTTTATGCAAGTAAAAAATTATTTGTTTTTGTGCATGGAGATTTATTTCAGTTAACGTGAGTTCGAAATAAAAAACCTTAATTATCAATTCTTTAACAAAGTTTTTAGTGAATTCTTAGTGTTTTAGTGCCTTTGTGGCACTTTCTTGTATGCATTTTATGCCACTAAGACTCCAAAACTCAAAGAAAAAACAAAGATTTTTTATATATATTATTCTGTATCAATGAATTACATTTTACCCCTTATATCGAACTCACGTTTCAGTTATAATGATACAAAGTTGCCACTGTATCGTGTTTTTTTACTTGTGCCTAACTGGCAAGGGCGGATGTTGCAGGCGTTGCATTGCCGGTTTGTGCCTGATAACCTTACAGGCAAAAGTCATTTCCGCACTATCTTTTCGATGGTGGTTTTATCCTGTGAAATGATGTGTAAAAAGTAAATGCCTTTGTTAATGCCTGTCATATTGATGTTCAGGGATGTGTTTTCCGCTTTCAGATCCATGATTTTCTTTCCTTCCAGGGTATACAGCCTGATTTCAGCCGGCAGTCCGTATAATTTTATATTCAGAACATCCTGCACGGGATTCGGGAACACGTATCCCGCTTCTTCCTGCTGGCCGGCCAATGGTTCCCCGGGAACGGAAACGGCTGTGTGTCCCTGGGTAACAGTGATTGTTTGCGGTGTTACACTGCCGGCAGTAACGGTAACGGACCCGGTCCTGTTCGACCCGGTGTGATTGACAGATGCTGTGAGGGTAACCGTTTTGCTGTTCTGACCGGACTCAATACCGGCTTTCAGCCAGTGAGCGGAGCTTGTAATGTTCCAGTAGGTATTGGAAGTAATATCAAAACTGACCCGGCTGTTTTCGGCTGCATCAATGCTTAACTCTGAAGGTGAAATGCTGAGTACGGGACTTGCAGGAACCTGGTAAACAAAGATCTCCTGGGAGTCGATCCCATCGGCTGTCACGGTTATAACGGACATGCGCGCCGAATCTTCCGGATTTTCCCCGGCGGTAAGAACGATCGTTTCATTCGTATCTCCCGAAGCTGAACTTATATCAAGCCAGGTTTCCGTGCCTGTGATATTCCAGCCGGTGTTTGCACTGATATCAAATGCAGCCGTACTGCCCAAGATATTTCCGACCAGAAGTGTATGCCTGTTAATTGCTACATACAATGGTTTTGAATAGCTGATCCCATCGTACCAGGTGCGGACAGTATTTCCCGTAACACTGCCGGAGGTGCCTGTCTGTATTGTATGGTCGTCAACGAAAACGACAAAGGTACTGTCTGCTTCGGTATCGATACGTCCCAGGTAGGCCTGGTACAAATAGGTATTTCCACTGCCCGATAATTCCATTGATGTGTTATGATCACCATCCCCGACCTGCTTACAGGCCATGTGCCTGAATAACTGCATGTCCGTCTGGTCAAAGCCTGCTTTGATCCTCCAGTCATCTTCCGGATTGGCCCAGAAATTGACCCATACATCAAAAGCGCCATCACCGGATGCTTTTATTCTGGTTTTCAGAACAGGAGCATCTTCTCCGTCAACTTCCGAAGAGGTAAATACGGATCCGCCGTTACCGAAGCCCGTACGTTCATGCCATTCATCATCTGCAGGTCCGGCATTACCGTCCGGACCGGTTGGTGCGAACGGGGAATCATCAGCCAGTGTTGTGTTGCCTGCCGAGGCGTCTGTATAGGTCATCAGATCATTCTTTTCCAATGAATTATCAATAGTCCCTACAATGGCCATATTAAAACTCTGGGCAGCATAATAGGTTCCTCTCATCCATAACAATGCGGTATGGGTTTCATCCCAAAAGGGAACGACAGGCCTGTAATTGTTTCTGCTGGAATTCCATGTAACGGGTGTCCAGTTCCACGTAGCGCCGTTGTCGTCAGTCACACCTTTGAATATTTCCCTGTTGACAAGCTCAGCATCGTCTCTGGGGTCAACATGGGTGGAAATGAACAGGATATTGGGATCGTTGGGATGCAGCGCACCCAAACCGGTATAGTCTGCTTCGGAACCATACAGTTTTTTCCCCGCCTGACTTAAATAGGTGTAGGACCAGCTTTCATTTTCATACCTGCAATAGATCAGCGCGTGGTCGGGGTCTATGCTATTGTCGCCTCCGTTCCGGGCATTGTTTATCCGGCAGGTCAGAATGGCTGCGATCACCCCGTTATTGTAACGCATCAGATCGGCATTCCAGATCTTTCTCATTGCATTATCATCAATGATGGTGTTGTCAGCAAAGATCAGGGTAAAATCTTCGAAAGTGGGAAGATCCGTAGCGTTGAATACATTGGCGTCAACAAGCGTGCCGTCCGTGGCAAAAGTTTTCCCGCTTTGTATGTAACCGTGATACATGCTTGTCAGTCCGTCACGGGGATGCTCTTCGGTCAGGATAAAATCAATGCGGTCGATCCCGTTGCTCCAGTATTTATAATATCCCTTGTTGTATGAATTTGTATTGTTTGTACTCAGTTGTCCTCCGAATGACCATGTATCTCCCCGGTCTTCGGAAAAGATAAAATTCGGGCTCCGGTGGTTTGCCCTGGCAAAGTTGTACATCCTGTCTTCTTCGGAAAGATAATACAGGTTTGAGTACGCGATGGTATAATCGGTACCTCCCGGGATAGACATCCAGTCGAATTGTTGTTCGGGACTCCATTCGCTTCCGTCAAAGATCCTGTACCTGCTGTTGTAGTAATCGTAATGATCTGCATACATCGCCAGGTACCGGCCGTCGGGGCGTATGATGAATCCCGGCACATTGTGATCGTCACATCCTGTTGTTCTGAACGTACTTTTTTGTGATGTTCCGGAACCAAGCTCGTAGATTGTTCCTTCTACCTGTCCGTTTCTTTCGTCACCTCCCGTCCCTTCGCTGCTTGCGTCCGAACCTGTAATAAGCCTGTTTTCAGCGGTGTCTATTACAGCCCGTTCATCCTGGTACCAGCACCAGGCACCGTTGTCGTTGAACTGGATGAGGTTTCCTTCAACATGATCATATCCGTCCTGACAAATAACATTGTTTTGTGTCAGTAGTATTCCTGTCAGTAAAAAGGAGATACAAATGGTATTTTTTGGGTTCATGGTTTTGGAATTAAGAAGAATGTTCAGCGCTAATCGTGATCGTTATGATCACTTTAAAGATAACCATTAATCGGGTAAAAATCCATGAGAAACCGGGTTAATACAACTGAATTGGATTTTTATCACTAACTTGTCGGAAAACCTTATATCCTTATGAAAATAACATCCGCATATTTTGTATTGTGTTTGTTTGCAGCCGGCTTTCTTTCCTGTAAAGAAGGGAGTGAAAGCGGAACAGAAACCCAAAACTTCTGGAACGAAGATAGTTCTCCCGAACTTATTGGCAACATGGTAACAGACGATCTTCTGGGAAGAGAAGATTTCATGATGTATGAGACACCCGATGTAAAAGCAGTTCATTATGCAGAAGCATGTGCCGGTTTCGGAGCTTTGCGCCTGGCAGGACTCCTGAAAGATTCGGTCAGGCTGGAGAAATTATACAACCGGTATTCACGGGTGATCGATGAGAATATTGTGAATACCGAGAACCATGTAGATGCGAATGTTTACGGCATTTTGCCTTTTGAAGTGTACAGGCAGTCGGGCGATGAAAGGTCCCTGGAACAGGGGCTTCATCTGGCGGATGTACAATGGGAAGATACCACGGAAAACGGATTAACAATTCAGACAAGGTTCTGGATCGACGATATATGGATGATAGCAAGTCTGCAGGTACAGGCTTTCAGGGCTACGGGGGAAATGATCTACCTTGACAGAGCGGCACTTGAAATTGATGCCTATCTTGAAAAACTTCAGCAGCCAAACGGGTTATTCTATCATGGAGAGGGAGCCCCGTTCTTTTGGGGAAGAGGAAACGGATGGGTCGCGGCAGGTCTGGCCGAACTGCTCTCCGAGCTTCCCGAAAGCAACCCTCATTATCCGGCAATTTCAGAAGGGTACAGGAAGATGATGCGGGCATTGCTCCTTTATCAGGCGGAAGACGGGATGTGGCGGCAGCTTATTGACAGGGAGGAGGCCTGGAAGGAAACTTCCTCAACAGCCATGTTCGGTTATGCAATAACCGTTGGTGTAAAACAAGGTTTGTTGTCTGATGCGTCTTACACAAATGCATACCGGAAAGCATGGAATTCCCTGGTGAAATACATCGGTGAAGACGGTAAGATCACGGAAGTCTGTGTGGGCACAGGGAAGAGCGATGACGTGAACTATTATCTGAACCGTCCGAGGATCACCGGCGACCTGCATGGGCAGGCACCGGTTTTATGGTTTGCCTACAGCCTGCTGGCAAATGAATTTTAAGTGAAGATCTTCTGTACTTGTATCGTCTGGCAGAATGGCCGTCAATCCGGTTTAAAATTCCCACTTAAGGCCCAGTGTGGGAAAAACTTCAAGCCGGTTGCTGCCCGCAATGAAATTCTTTGACAATTTGAATTCACTGCCAACCGACAGATGGGCAGTTAGGTTATACCACAATTGTGGTTCACTGTAAATGACATACAACTTGTTTTCAGGATTTGAGTAGAAATCATCCTGGGACCAGACGTCTATATAACCGGTAAAAGTGATCCTGTTGTTAAGCAGAGTATGGTACCATACGAAAGTGATCTGGAAATCGGGAGCGGCAGAACCTCTGATGTATTTGTAAAGCACCATGGTATTCAAGGTGAACCTGCCTGCCCTGAAAGGATACTCAAAACCGGCAAGCCAGGAACTTCGCAGATTTTCACCGTAAACGGCAGAATCGATCTCATAAATGACACTTCCGTCGTTGTATTCCACGTGGAAGCCGAGTTCTTTCAATGACCTGTTGTTCCTGAACCATGGCATATAAAAGCTTCGGGAAATTTCAAAGTAGCCGAGCGATACTCCTTTGGGTTCATCGGGGGAATCAAATTCAAAATCGGTAAACAGAAAAGTATATCCCAGTGTATCCGGTCTGAAGAATTCGAATGTACCGGCAAAGAAGTTCCTTTTTGTCCCGTCTTCATGTGTTCCGAAATCGTAGTGGAGCTGGACGTTCTGTGAGAATAAAAGGTTTGCTGTAAATGAAAGGATAAGGATTAATCGTATTTTCATTTCTAGTTTTTTACGTGGTTAGCTAGGACACGATGCTTGTTGCAGCGATATTATATGGTTGCAAAAGTAAAATAATTTCCCGGTCCGGGAAACAAAAGATCAATTACTGTTGGGTCCTGCGGGCACAATTGAATGAGTGATGAGAGGTGAGATTTTAGGTTATTGGTGCTTATTGGTCGGTACTGGTCCCCGGATGCTTGTTTAAATGTTAGTCGTGTAATTGATAAATTGATGAACCGGTGAATCGATACAACGAAATATACGATTGGCTTTTCAGAATCTTCATTTCATCGATTTATTCAATTCATCATCTCATCACCTCACCGACTAATCAATAATACAACCAGAAGACGGGCAGAGATATACAGCCTTCTTACAATCCACCGAAACGCAGCACATCGTTTTCGGAAGTCACAATACTTATGGTAACGGATACCGGCTCCCCGTCGGATACAAATTCGATCTCTATCAGGGATAAGGGAGGATAAGTTTCAATGCATGCATAACATAATACACTTGCCGTGAAGTCTCCACAATTTGAGTTTATTCTTTCGGTCAATGTCTGGACATTGGTCATATGGCCGATCGCATCTTCAGGTGTGGGGAACGGTTGCAGATCCGGAGTCAGTTTTTCAATTTCAGAACGAACGGTTTCATTGTTTTCCTGCAATAAGCCTTCCCTGAAGGAGTTACAGTCAAGCACACCTACTTTTTCTTTTTCACAGGCCAATAACAGAAGCAACAGGGTATATACAAATATTTTTCGCATAGGAAACAGAATTTTTTACGATACAATGATGAACATCTGCCCGAAAAGGTTGCTTTACATTAAAGTATGAAATATAGTTCAAATATTGTATAGTTTTGTATCGATACATGACTGAAAAATTATACAAACATATTTTTTTTGATCTTGACAGAACACTTTGGGATTTCGGAAAAAACTCGTCCGAGGTTTTAAAGGAGATTATTGAAGAGTTCTCGTTGGAACAATATGTTCGTGATGAAGATGAATTCATTGAGAAATACAATTATTACAATGACAATCTTTGGGATATGTACCGGGGAGGGAAGATCAAAAAGCCCTTGCTCAGGCAGGAAAGGTTCAGGCTATTGCTGAAGGATTATAAATTGGCTGACATGAGACTGGTTGAGGGGATCAGCCGTTTTTACCTGAATACCTGTCCTGTAAAACCACTGGTTATCGGGCATACTGTTGAGGTACTTGAATACCTGTACGAAAAATACAGATTGTATATCATATCCAATGGTTTTTATGATGTACAATTGACAAAAATGATCAGTTCGGGCATTTCAAAATATTTCAAAAAAGTATTTACGTCAGACAGGATAGGTTATGCTAAACCGAATGCCAGGATATTTGAATACGCATTGAAATCGGAAAATGCAAAAAAAACCGAAAGCCTGATGATCGGCGATGATATTCTCAATGATGTTCAGGGGGCAAAAAATACCAGGATCGATCAGGTGTATTTTAACCCGGAGAAAAATGATCTGCCTTTTGTTCCTACTTATGTAATTTCCGATCTCCTGGAGCTAAAAGACATCCTTTGAACCGTTAAAACGGCACTTCATCGGAGAAGTCCGGGTTATTGGAAAGATCGTCGTTCCTGAAATCTTTTTCCTTGTCCGCCTTGTTCATTTTTGATCCGATGGTCACTGCAGTCGGCTGTGAATCTTCATCGGAATCAAGATCGACCGGGCCAAAGTAATCATCATCCATTTCAATGAACTTGGCATATTCATTAACAAATTTCAGGTTCACTTCACCGAGGGCTCCGTTACGGTGTTTTGCAAGTATGATCTCAGCAAGTCCTTTCAATGAATTGCCTTCCTCATCCTGGAAGATGCCGTATTTTTCAGGCCGGTGAATAAACAGGACCATGTCAGCATCCTGTTCGATAGCCCCTGATTCCCTCAGGTCGGATAACTGCGGCCGTTTGCTCCCGGTTCTGATCTCTACGGAGCGGTTCAACTGCGAGAGGGCAATTACCGGCACATTCAGTTCTTTTGCCACTCCTTTAAGAGCCCTTGAAATATTGCTTACCTCCTGTTCACGGTTTCCTTTGTTATCCCCGCTTCCGCTCATCAGTTGAAGGTAGTCAATAATGATGATATCAATATCATGCTGTCTTTTCAGTCGTCTGCATTTTGCCCTTAATTCAAAGATTGAAATGGCAGGTGTATCGTCGATAAATATTTTGGCATCTTCCAGTCTTTTGATCCTGTAATCAAGTGTTTCCCACTCGCTGTCCGATAAATTTCCGACTTTGATCTTGTCGGATGTAATTTCAGCCTCCGAAACAATCAGCCTGTTGACGAGTTGTATGGATGACATCTCGAGGCTGAAGACAGCCACTGATTTATTGTGGTCGACAGACATGTTTCTTGTCATGGATAAAACAAAAGCAGTTTTTCCCATTGACGGTCTTGCAGCCACGATCACCAGATCGGAATTTTGCCATCCGCTGGTTATCCTGTCAAGTTTTGTATAACCCGAAGGTATGCCGCTCAGGTTATCTTCCCTTTTTCCGGCTTCCTGAATAAGGGTGATAGCATCCTTTACAAGCATATTCATGGGAGCCGCCTCTTTCTTGATGTGGCCCTGAGCGACGTTAAACAGTTCGCTCTCACTGAAATCGAGAAGATTATCAACATCGACACCCTCATCGTAGGCACGGTTCTGAATTTCGGAGGAAACCCGGATGAGTTCCCGCTGAATGTATTTCTGCTGAATGATCCGGGCATGAAATTCGACATGGGCAGCAGATGCGACCCTGCTGGTTAATTGAGATATATAAGCAATACCCCCGACTTCATCCAGAAGATCTTCCTTTCTCAGCTCTTCGGGAACAGTCAGAATATCAATCGCCTTATCAGCAGCAAAAAGGTTGACGATGGCCTGAAATATTTTCTGGTGTTCCTCTTTATAAAAGCTTTCGGGTTTTAAAATATCGATCACCTCAATGATGGCATCCTTTTCGAGCATAACAGCTCCAAGCACGGCTTCTTCCAGATCGGGGGCCTGTGGAGGAAGCTTTCCGTGTTCAAGATTTATCGGAAAGAAATTATTAGATTTAGCTTTTTTCTGGGCCATCTGAGGGTTTACTTTTAAGGTGAAGGAATAAATTTTTACAAAGCAAAAATACAATGAGGCTGATGAGTTGATATTAAAAATGAGAGATTCTTATAAACATGTTTTCCGACTGCCGGTTCACAGTTTGTTAATAAGTTCAGAACCTCTTTTAAATCAATATAATGCCGCTTAATATATTTGTAACTGTCATATTACGTCAATGATCTTATTTCCCAATGCAAAAATCAATATCGGCCTTTCTGTTTTAGAAAGGCGTAACGATGGATACCACAATATCGAAACATTGTATTTTCCCGTCGGTTTATTTGATATTCTTGAATTTGCTGAGTCGGAGAGCAAAAGGAATACACTGGACATCTCAGGAATATATCCGTATGAAAGAACGGAGAAGAACCTTGTTCTGAAAGCCTGGGAAATTATGTATGAGAAATTTGAGATTCCGCACGTTCACATTCACCTTCACAAATCAATACCTGCCGGAGCAGGACTGGGAGGTGGTTCTTCCGATGCGGCATTTATGCTGAAAGGGTTAAATGAACTGTTTCAATGTAACTGCAGTGAGACAGAGCTTAGAGAAATGGCTTCATCCCTGGGAAGCGACTGTTCTTTCTTCGTAATGAACAAAGCTGCCAGAGGTACCGGCAGGGGAGAGCTGCTGGAGACAATTGATCATCCCTTAAAGGGTTTTATCGTATTGCTTGTTAATCCCGGCATTCATATCAGCAGCAAGGACGCCTATTCCGGTATCGTGCCAAAACAGGCAGATGAATCCCTGAAAGATCTCATTACAAATCCGCCAGACAGTTGGAAAGACAGTATATATAATGCTTTCGAAGCGACTGTCTTTTCAAAGTATCCGGTGATTCAAAAGATCAAATCGGATCTGTATGATATGGGGGCTGTATATGCTTCAATGACCGGCAGCGGGTCAACCGTTTTCGGATTATTCAGGGAAGTCGACAAAGAGGAACAGGCTTCGTATTTTGGTAATTACTTCAATGCCTCGGTTGAGCTGATGTGATATTCTTGGTGCTGGTTCCTGGATGCTGTACTTGATCGTTGTCTCTCAACTCATCAACTATTCAACCAATCAGTCATTAAAATGATGAATCGAGTAATCGGTGAACTGAATTAAATGAAATATTCGATTGGCTTATCCGGATCTTCATTTTACCAGTTAATCGATTCAGTTAATCTATAAAATGCTGGTTGGGTTGTTAGCAATTATCCCTCCGGGTGATTCCCTGCCCGAATGAATTCGTTCAGGCGGGCGGTCGGA
>JASFVU010000214.1:0-5572 GCA_050049665.1 Bacteroidales bacterium
ATATGTACCGGCTTTGATACCTCTTTCGGTTCGGAAATAATCAGACTGAGGTAATGCCCTTTGAGAAAAATCCTGTAATTATCATCACTCAGATTCATCACATTCAATAAAAGCACATAGTACCTGTTTACTTTATGAAAATCCATCAGTTTGATCTCTACGTTGCTTTTGTTTATGATGAATGGTGAATTGATCCTGTTAAGGATATCTGTTGAACCTTTTGCCATTGTTTTCATCGTATAATCTTTTATTTAATGAATAACTGCTGCTTATACTTATGGCCATAAGCCTGACCAACGGAGTGAAATAACAATGTTACGATAAGCAACAGGGAGGAGGGAGGTCCAGATAATCCGGCGGGAGCAACCTTATTACAAATAATGCGGAATGTCCGTCAAGTGATCCGTATAGTTGTTTTCCCGGGTAGAATATTACGTCATCTTTTGTCCTGTATCCCGGGGCAAACCCCGGATCGATCTCTTCATCATCAATACATACCGAAGGATATTCAACAGGATAAATAAACGAGTTTATTTTTTCGCTCTTTATTTTGCTGTATAACGCTCCTGCTCCGCTTGAAAATTGCCCGTAGCCACGGATACCCGTAAAAGTAATCAGCAATATGATAACGAACAGACGCATGTTGTTTTAATTTATATGCTAAGCTATAAAATGAACAGGAAAGATCCGTGTTAAAAGAAGTTAAACGATGTTAAACTTTTATGGCGTTGCTTCGGGCATAACAGAGAGTAAATGTATGACAAAGGAGAATTTACGGATCTCGGCCCGGTTATACCGAATGTAATCCCTTTTCATTAAATTTGGATGGTTATATCCGGCAATATTTTTTTATGATTTCTTTTTACAAAAAACTTAATCAATATACTATATGAAAACGGAATGGTTACTTGATTATAATCCCGTATTGCTGGCTCTTTTTGCAACATTGTTTACGTGGGGAGTTACGGCATTGGGGGCATCAATGGTCTTTTTTTTCAGAACCATCAACAAGAAGATACTGAACTCCATGCTGGGTTTTGCTGCCGGGGTCATGATCGCTGCCAGTTTCTGGTCGTTGTTAAAGCCGGCAATAGAAATGGCCGATGCAAACGGGACCAATGCGTGGCTGGCAGCGGTAATCGGGTTTTTATCGGGAGGAGCATTTTTATTGTTGATCGACAAGTTGCTACCCCATCTGCACCTGGGATTTCCCAAAGATAAGGCGGAGGGTATAAAAACCTCATGGCAGAGGAGTGTATTGCTTATTCTTGCAATCACGCTGCATAACATTCCCGAAGGACTGGCAGTGGGCGTTGCCTTCGGGGCATTGGCGCATAGCCCGGATCCGGCGATATTGATCAGCGCTATTGCACTGGCCTTTGGAATAGGCTTACAGAATTTTCCTGAGGGGGCGGCCGTTTCGATTCCTTTAAGGAAGGAGGGATTTTCGAGACTGAAAGCATTTCATTACGGACAATTGTCGGGCTTTGTCGAACCTGTGGCAGGGGTTATCGGAGCCTACCTGGTTTTAATGATAACGCCGTTGCTTCCCTATGCCCTGTCATTTGCTGCAGGGGCTATGATATTTGTCGTTGTGGAAGAATTGATCCCCGAATCCCAGACAGGCTATGAAACCGATTTGTCAACCATCGGGGCCATGCTGGGGTTTGCTACCATGATGGTGCTTGACGTTGCACTGGGTTAGCTGCTGTTTCGGAACAGCAGTCAGCCGGAGGATTATCTGTGTCAGGATGCGGAACGTTGCAGCAGGATCAGGTATTTCATTCGTACCGTTTCGTTTCTTGTTTCCGGGTCCGGAAATTTCAGGCTGATATGCGGCAGGTGTGGGATCGGGTGTACTTCGATGAATTCAAATCCGTTTTTCTGCAATAAGGCAAGATCATGCCGGCCGGTGAAAACCCAGCCTTTTTCCAGGTCTGATAAAGTAGCAATATCATTTGTATAAGACGGATCGGGAATGAGGTAAAAATTGAACGTGTCATCGGAAAAACCGGATTTTCCGGAACTGAACATCACAAACGGATAATCATTTCTACTTTCCGTGTTAACAATGTAGCTGGCCTGCAACATGGCATGGTACCGGTAACTCAGAGGCACAATAAAGGCATTGAACAGAAAAGCGAGGGAAAGTACGGTGATCATACCTGCGTTCAGTGTTTTGTATCTGAACCGCTGTAATACCAGTTTTTTCACCTCACAATACAATCCGTATAAAACAAGAAAACTCCAGGGAATGAATTCCCGGGACAAGGTGTGCAGGTAATAAAAAGGATCGGAGCTGTTGGAATGGAGTGTGCCCGTGATTCTCCCGGCATTGTTCCCCCAGAAATAGAATAAAATGCCTTTCTTTCCGAATTGCCCCAGAATGCCTGTCAGTGCCGGAGATATAACCAGGGCGACAATGATCAGCCCGGCCAGCCATTCCCAGCGGAAAATCGCTTTCCGGTTGCGTTTAAGCAGAATATCCGTACCCAGGGCAAATACCGGCAATGCCAGTCCGATGGGACCTTTGGTCAGCATCGACAGTCCGATACCGGAAAAACCGGCTGCCAGATGAATGAGCTTGTTTTTCTTCAGGAACATACTTAACTGCCAGATGCTGAATACCACGGTTGTCATCAGAACAGAGTCCGTATGGATGTCATTATGGTAGAAGAAGGATCCGAATACCGGTAAGTAAAACAGGCTCCGAGAAGTGAAACAAGGAATACCGGAAGCTTAAAGGCCATATTCGATATACCGGATATACTGAAACTGAGACAGGTAATCCAGAACAGCAAAGGAGGTTTTTGCAGGTAGGGAACACCTCCGCGGTTATGCAATTCAATGAATTCCCCGGTTTTTAACATTTCCCTGCTTATGGAGGCGTACCTGACAGCATCCCCTCTCATGGGAGAAAGAAATCCCACGAAATAAACAGCAAGGATCAGCAGGATCATGAATATTACCGGAATAAATTCTTTCTTTCCGAAGGAATAGAACGAATGAAAAAGCATACAGATCAATAATAATTTGCTAAATATAAATGGTTCGTCAGGGACTTATTTGAAGTTATAATTAAGTTTTTTGTAACTTGACGTAAAATAAAAACAGTATGACCATGATTGCCTGTTGCGGTTTGCTGTGTGATAGTTGTCCGATTCACCTGGCCACGCTGGAACCGGATGAGATCCGGCGAAAGACAATGAGGGTGGAAATAGCACAGCAATGCAGAGAACATTACGGGATGGATCTTGCTCCGGAAGATGTCGGCGATTGCGATGGATGTCTGAGCGGGAACGGTCGATTGTTTTCAGGATGCCGGAATTGTGAGGTGAGAGCATGTGCCCGGCAAAAAGCAATTGAAAATTGTGCTTTTTGCGATGAATATGCATGCAATAAGCTGAAAGATATTTTTAACTATGATCCCGAAGCAGAGGCACGTCTCAACAAGATCAGGACGGAGCTTAATTAACAGGATAGATCTCATTTTTTGTGCTGCATAAACGTTTTTTTTGATTTTCACGTTATTTACAGGATAAAGCAATTTTTTATTCATGAAATCAGCCTTGCATTACAACACGTTGCTGAACATGGTCATCGTCCTGGTCATTTCCTTTTTATCCACTCATTGTCTGAAAGATCAATGGGAACCCTACTGGAAATTCCATGAACCTCTTGAACATCCGGAGGAGGGTCCGCCGGCAGGGAATCCTGAAGGAAATTATGCCGTTCCTGCAGAAGCGGGACCGGAAGATGTATCCGACCCGGACCATGTGATCGGGGATGGCACGCCTGAAAGCTGTAACTGCGATGATTTTATCGAAGCCGTTGCCCTTGGCGGGAAGATCGTATTTGACTGCGGTCCCGACCCGGTAACCATCTTAATGGACCGTCCGGCCAAAGTTTTCAATGATGCCAACCCGGACATTGTCATCGATGGCGGGGGACTGATCACACTGAGCGGCCAGGGCAGGACACGGATCCTGTACATGAACACCTGTGATCCGGAGCAGCACTGGACAACAGAGCATTGCCAGGACCAGGACCATCCAAGGCTAACCGTGCAGAACATTACCTTTGCCGACGGGAATTCCACGATCGAACAGGAATACGACGGAGGTGGTGCAATATGGGTTCGTGGCGGAAGATTCAGGATCGTAAATTGCCGGTTCTTCAACAATTATTGTGCCGATGCCGGGCCTGATGTCGGGGGAGCAGCCGTAAGGGTGTTCAGCCAGTATAATGGTTTGCCGGTGTATGTTGTAAACAGTACATTCGGGGGCCTGGGTAAGTTCGCGAATGTGGGGTCGAACGGAGGGGCCATAAGCAGCATAGGAGTTTCGTGGACGATCATTAACAGCTATTTTGCCTATAACAGGGCTGTCGGCAACGGCGGGAATCCTTCACAGAGCGGGACACCCGGCGGAGGCAGCGGAGGAGCCGTCTACAACGACGGAAATACCATGACCCTGACCATTCTGGGTACAAAGATTGAATACAATGAAGTAAATGCTTATGGTTCGGCCATATTTTTTGTCAGTAACGACCATACCGGTAATATTCGTATCGATGAATCTGTTATCCGCAATAATATCGGCGGATCCTGGTACCCTGTCTATCCGCAGATCTCAATGCACAGCGATACGCCCATCGAAGTAACGAACAGTATCATTGAATAGAGGTTAAACGGCAGGCAATACTTGATGCTGGTTCCTTGGTACTCGGGGCTGGCCAAATGTTTAATCGTGTAATTGATGTCATAGCTTTTAGCTCGTTATTGGTACTGTTTTTATGTAATTAACAACCTTCCTGTTTAGGAACAGTTCGAAAGAGTGGCATGTGTGATGGGAAAAAATTCAATATCGAATGTTCAATGACGAATATCCAATGTTGAAGTAAATATTTTTTAGGTATCCTTGGTACTGGTTCCTGGCTTTGTCCACCGTAACCCTGTGAAGGTGGGCTTTGCCATCCGAAGCGGTTATTGCTGCGAAGGATGGGTGCTGGGGGCTGGTCTCTCAGGATTTTTTGGTTATCGGTTACCTCAACTCATCATCTCATCAACTACTCACCTCATCAGTCATTAAGATGATGAATCGATAAATCGGTGAACTGAGTAAATGAACCAACCCATTAGCTTTTCAGGATCTTCATTTCATCAGTTATTCGATTATTCAGTTAATCAATAAGTTTGCCTGTTGGTTTTTGAAATTTCTCCCTCAACTCATCAGCTATTCGACTAATCAACTAATTATTAAGATGATGAATCGATAAATCGGTGAACTGAGTAAATGAACCAACCATTAGCTTTTCAGCATCTTCATTTCATCAGTTATTCGATTATTCAGTTAATCAATAAGTTTGCCTGTTGGTTTTTGAAATTTCTCCCTCAACTCATCAGCTATTCGACTAATCAACTAATTATTAAGATGATGAATCGATAAATCGGTGAACTGAATTAACTGAAATATACCATTGGCTTATCGGAATCTTCATTTCATCAGTTATTCGATTAGTCAGTTCATCGTTTCGCCAATCGTTTGTCATGCAGAAGACTTGTTCTTATCAT
>JASFVU010000215.1:0-5565 GCA_050049665.1 Bacteroidales bacterium
CCGATGAGGGAATGTGGTTATTGCCACTAATTGAAACACTGAATATGGAGGCAATGGAAGGATTGGGATGTGAACTCACGGCAGAACAAATTTATAGTATTAACAACTCAAGCATTAAAGATGCAATTGTAATATTTGGCGGTGGATGTACCGGAGAAATAGTATCGGAACAGGGGTTGTTATTTACCAATCATCATTGCGGTTATGATGAAATTCAAAATCACAGCACTGTTGGAAATGATATTTTAAAGGACGGATTTTGGGCAGGCAGTAAAGAAAAAGAACTTCCCAATCCTGATCTTGAGGTTAAGTTTTTAGTACGGGTTGAAAATGTAACCGGGAGAATTCTTCAGCAGCTTACAGAAGATATGGTTGAAGAAGAACGCCGGGAACAAATACAAGACATGATTGAAGAGATTACAGAGGAGGCTTCACAGGAGGAAAGATTTGAAGCGGAAGTGAAGCCTTTTTTTGCCGGAAATAAATATTACCTGTTTGTTTATGAAGTATTCCGGGATGTCAGATTAGTCGGCACCCCTCCTTCGGCTATCGGAAAGTTCGGTTATGATAGCGATAACTGGATGTGGCCCCGTCATACCGGTGATTTTAGTATTTTCCGGGTATATACCGCTCCCGATGGTTCACCGGCTGAGTATAATCCGGAAAACATACCTCTTAAACCAAAACATTTTTTACCCATATCATTAGGAGGGATCAACAACGGAGATTTTACGCTGGTCATGGGTTATCCCGGTGAAACAGATCGTTATTTGAATTCTTACGGGATCATTGAAACGATGGAGGTGATAAATGAAAACAGAATAAAAATACGGGATGTGAGACAGGAAATTTTACTGGAAGATATGCTAATGGATCCTGAGATCCGTATAAAATATGCAGTAAAATATTCCCGGTCAAGCAATTACTGGAAATACAGTATTGGTCAGAACAAAGGGCTCAGAAGGCTGAATATAATTGAAAAAAAGCGAAATGAAGAAAATGAATTCCGTAAATGGGTTCGGAAGGATTCATCCAGGATGAAATTATATGGTTCGGTATTGCATGATCTCAGAGAGATTTATGAGGAAAAACGCCCCCATGTGAATAATTTCTATTTTTTGAGTGAAGCATTTTTCAGGGCCTCGGAAATAGTTGATTTCATAAGTGAGTTTCATTATTTGTATATGTTGTTGCTAGTGAATGAAGATGGAGATGAAGAAATCAAACAGGAGACAGAGGAGTTAAAGAAAATGACAGAGAACTTTTTTGACGATTACAGCATGGATACAGATATCAAAGTAACAAGGGCCATGATAGAACTCTATCAGAACAGTATTCCCTTGTTTCAACACCCCGATTTTTATTCAACAATTCATAAGAAGTACAATGAAGACATCGGCAGGTATGTTGAAAAATTGTTTGCTAAAACATTTTTCATCGACAAATCAGAAGTAATGGAGTTTCTTGATGAACCGAATCTTAAAGATCTTTCGAAAGATTTTGGTTTTCAAACAAGTAACAGCATTTTTAAAAAATATTATGAAGAATACCTGATACTGGATGACTATGGATTACAGCTTGAAAAACTTGAAAGATTATATATGCAGGGCAGGATAGAAATGGATTCGGACAAAATATCCTATCCCGATGCGAATTCGACTATACGATTGACTTACGGAACGGTGAAAGATTATTTTCCCCGTGATGCTGTTCATTATGATTATTATACAAGCCTGAAAGGAGTTATGGAAAAAGAGGATTCAATGAATTTTGAATTCATCGTACCTGATAAATTAAAAAAATTGTATGTTGAAAAGAATTACGGGAGGTATACTGAGGAAGGCCGTTTGCCCGTATGTTTTATTACGAATAACGATATAACCGGCGGTAATTCCGGTAGTCCGGTGTTAAATAAAAAGGGGGAATTAATTGGTCTTGCATTTGATGGAAACTGGGAGGCTATGAGTGGAGACATTGCTTTTGAACCCGAACTACAAAGGTGTATATGTGTTGACATTCGGTATGTCCTTTTTATTATTGACAAATTTGCTGATGCAGGTCAGCTTCTTGAAGAGTTGAAATTAGTACATTAGCGGCAAGATATTAATTAAATGCATGTAAAGATCCTCAATATTTTAACTGTGTTTATGGTTCTTTTTGCGGTGATTGACATTACCGGATCAATACCCATAATACTTGATTTAAAAAAAAAGACAGGTAGTATCAATCCCTTGCGTACTACCATTGTAGCTTTTATTCTTATGCTCTTATTCCTCTTCATTGGCGAACCTTTTCTGGATTTGTTCGGCGTGGATTTATCATCTTTTGCGATTGCCGGATCATTTGTGTTATTTTTCCTGGGAATCGAACTGGTGCTAGGGATACAACTTTTCAGGTATGAAAGTTCTATGAAAACTCCGATTGTGCCGGTAGCTTTTCCCCTGATTGCAGGTGCAGGATCCATGACTACGCTCATATCATTGAAAACAGAATATTACGTCATGGAAATTCTTATAGCTTTGATAATGAACATGATTTGTGTTTATTTCGTCCTGAGATCGACGAGGTATTTCGAAAAAATATTAGGAGACGCAGGAATGCAGATATTAAAGAAGGTCTTCGGAATTATATTACTGGCAATTGCTATCCGGTTATTTTTATCAAATACAGGTATCAGCTTACCTCATGACGCATAAAATTACAATGTATACAGATGGAGCGGCCAGCGGAAATCCCGGCCCGGGAGGTTATGGAGTTATGTTGAAATCAGGATCACATTTCAAAGAGCTGTCAGAGGGTTTCCGTCTTACCACCAATAACAGGATGGAATTACTGGCAGTTATTGTTGGCCTGGAAGCACTTAGAATTAAAGGCAGTACAGTTGATATATTTACCGACTCAAAGTATGTCTGTGATTCAGTCGAAAAAGGTTGGGTTTTTGAATGGGAATCGAAAAGATTCAAAAAGAAGAAAAATGTAGACTTGTGGAAACGATTTCTTGAGCTTTATCGTATACACAATGTAAAGCTGCATTGGATAAAGGGACATGCGGATATTCCCGAAAATGAAAGATGTGATGAATTGGCTGTTAAGGCTTCCCGGAAGAAAAAATTATTGATAGACAGGGAATATGAAAATGAGTTTAAACCGGACTCAATGTAGTGATTTTCAGATATATTTTTTATTTTCACTCGATCTTAAGGAATTTGAATCTCAATGAAAAAGCCGGAAGATACCATTCTATCATATCAGGGATTATTGGATTTTGACAGTATCGGGGATTTAATACAGACGTTAAAAGATGAGATGAGAACCAGAAATGTAAGGTTTAACACTTACAAAAAAGTTCTTACAATAATGATTGAATCGTTGGAAAACATCATTCGATACAATGATAATCTTGACAGGAAAAGCACTTTATATAGAGATTATCCCCCTGAATTCCGGATATATGCCCGGGGTAATCAGTTTCTTATAGAATCGGCAAATGCAATTTTAAACCGGGATATTAAGAGTTTAAATAAAAAGCTGTCAGAATTAAATGCTCTTGACAAATCCGGGATCAAAAAACTTTATAAAAAGACCATCACTGATGGTAAGTTTTCTGAAAAAGGAGGAGCAGGACTGGGTATTATTGAAATGGCGAAAATTGCCGATGATAAGCTGGAGTTTTCATTTTCTGATATCGATGGGAAGTATTCTTTCTTTAATTTGAAACTGGCCGTAAATCAAGTTGAAAACAGGATCAAACAACCGAATTAATCCGGCACCGGATAGCTTCCAATATACGTCTGCGAACATGATTGTGTTCAAAAACGCACAGTTTACCATCTATAAATACATTCTAATATACTGTTATTCAGTCATTAGAAACATGTGGCCTGAATATTGATTATTTTAAAACATACGATAAGCACATGTTCAGGAACTTCATTGTAATATCACTCAGGAGTCTGGCCACACACAGGATTTACAGCTTGATAAATATTCTCGGTCTGGCCATAGGAATGGCTTCTGTTCTTCTTATCACCATTTATGTATTGAATGAACTCAGTTACGATAAATTTCATCAGGATGCTGGTAAGATCTACCGCATAAATGTTCATGGCATATTAAGGGGGATGGATCTGAATACAGCTGTTACTCCGACTCTTATGGCAGAAACGGTTGTTAATGAGGTTGATGAAGTAAATGAAGTACTTCGTATGGGCTATTTCAATGCATGGCTTGTCGAGAGTGACTATGCACGGTATAACGAAGATAACTTTATGTTTGCCGACTCCAATTTTTTTCGGTTTTTTTCTTTTCATCTTATCAAAGGGGATCCCGACAGTGTTCTCATGAAACCAAGAAGTATTGTTCTGACAGAATCTGCAGCCAAAAAATATTTTGGAGAGGAAGATCCCATTGGGAAAAAACTTACCATAGAAAATGAGGAGAAATGGTTTACTGTAACAGGTTTGATGGAAGATGTTCCTGATAATTCTCATTTTCGGTTTGATTTACTCGGGTCGTTAGTTACTTATGAAGATTTTCTTCCTGATCTTTGGCTGCATCATATCTTGTATACTTATATTAAAATTGATAAACCATCAGAGGCTTTTGAAGTCGAAAGGAAGATAAATGAGTTTGTTGATAAGTATACGGCACCCCAGATTGAAGAATACCTTGATGTTGAAATGGATGATACCACAGATGGCAGGCAGTCAATACGTTATGATCTTCAAAAATTAACCAGGATACACCTTTATTCGGATCTGGATAATGAGCTTGAAGCAAACGGGAAAGCATTTTATATCTATACGTTTGGGGTTATAGCTATACTGATCCTTATTATTGCGTGTCTGAATTTTATGAATTTATCCACGGCAAACTCCTCAAACCGTTCCCGTGAAGTTGTATTAAGAAAGGTCATAGGTTCAAGCAGACGGATATTGATATTTCAATTTTTAACCGAGTCGGTTATTTTTAGTTTTATTGCCCTGATCTTTGCTTTTCTGTTTACGGAGATCCTGATGCCCTATTTTAATAGTTACCTCGGACTTAATTTGCAGTTCCATATTCTGAAAAATATGCCGACAGTACTGTTAATCATTCTGTTTACATTTGTACTGGGGCTTCTGGCTGGTTCTTATCCCGCTTTTTTCATTTCCTCCTACGATCCTGTAAGAGTGTTGCACGGCACTCTCAATAAAGGAGTAAGGAACAGAAAGGTAAGATCCGTGTTTATTATTTTCCAGTTTTCAGTTTCCATACTGATAATCATCATTTCATTCGTAGTTTTTGCTCAGGTTAAACACATGTTACATAAAGACCTCGGGTTCGAAAAGGAAAGGGTTCTTGTCATTCGGCGACCGGATGCATTGGGAGACAAGATAAGTGAATTTCAAAATGAAGCATTGCAATATCCGAACATTGAATCCATAACGAATTCAAATTCTATTCCGGGACGTAATTTTATTACTACTTCCTATATACTTGAAGAGCATTCGGTGAGAAAGAACTTCATTATGAATCACTTGTATGTAAACCATGATTTTCGTGAGGCTTTTGATCTTAAGATGG
>JASFVU010000216.1:0-5556 GCA_050049665.1 Bacteroidales bacterium
TATCAGAAACCATCTGATATGTTTTCATTATAGATTCGGGAACGGGTAATTGGCTACTGAAAGATGATCAATAATCATGAAAATAGTATTTTAATAAAGATCAAAAACATAAACAGACCGGCCTTCATAGACAAAAAGTTTGTTTTTCCCCAATATCCACGGAGTATTTATTGAGAATATACTATTTGAATTTTCAATGTTATTGAATCTTATTATTTTGTCTGAAAAGAGAAAGTGATTATCTAGGCTCATACTTTCATAATACGTTATTCCATTCATTTTATCCCACAGTATTCCCAGATTAGAAAGCGGATACAAATGATTAATTTTGAGATCCTCGTCTAATATTAAAAAGCCTTTGTCTGTTATACAGCCAAATCCAGTTATAGAGTCAATAATTTTTTGCGGATTATTCCAATTTCCAACAGTTGAATCGAAAATATGAACAGGAATCTCTTTCTCAGAATAAAATGCCAGAAATTTGCCTGTTAAATCTTCCGTTTTAAAAATTTTCTCCCTGATAATTCCTTGGGATGAAAACATACACAGCCCATTATTTAACAGTAACCATACGGTATCACTATATATCCTGAAATCTCTTATATTTTCACTTTCTTCAAATACTGTTGATTCTATAATCTGTCCATTGTTCCGGGAATAAATTGTATAATATGGATTACCAAAAGAATAAAGTTTTCCCGCCCGGAAACAACATGCAGTATTTAACACAATCAGGAGGGAGTCATTTATTTTAAAGATTCTGGATATTCCGGTTTCACGAATCAGAGGATCTCTCCACTGTTCGGAACCATTGTTTTTGTCCAACGAATAAATATAATCTTTATCACAGACAAAGATACTTTCCTGATCAAATAAAAGATTTGAATGAAGTGATGAAGTATATTCGGGACTATTCGAAATTGGTGCGTATTCATGGAAGTAACCGTTCTGTCCAATTGAATACCGGATAGCGGTCAAAAGTCCTTTAACATCAGGTTTAGTAGAAAACAATTCATGTCTCCATATCTCCCGGAAATCAGCATCAAGTGCAATAATACCGTTCACATTAATGTAATGCATAGAATCAAATGTGTTATATGAAGAATAGGAATATTGCCAGGGAATGGGAACTCTGTTGTATGTTGAACCTGTATTTGTATTAAAAATTTCCATTTCTTTTCTAATGCCATGTAATGGAAGTGTCAGCGCCAGATTCTCATTTTTAGCAAAAACCAGTGATACATTTTCCTTCATTGTGATTGGTATTCCCGAAACGCGGTCAAGAAGAAAAAAAATAGTACTGCCCGATGTTGTTCTTTCTCTATGTTGTAGCACGACATTATCCTCTAAAATCTTCCCATCCTGACATAAAGCTCTGCATTGCCAGTAGACTGAATCAGTAACCGGATCATAGTATATGATTTCATTATAACCATCTAAATTCCAAAATCTTGAAAAGACCAACATTTTATCAGAAGCAGTATCGATCCGGATATTACGCACTTTTCCGCTAAAACTGTACTTCCATCCTTTTATAAAATCAATTCCGTCTGAAGCAAATAACCTGGCTGAATCAATGGTTATTTCAACCTGTTTTTCCGGTCTTAAAATCGTGTTTGGTACCTGGGCAAAATGAAAAGGACAAATACAAACAAACAATAGCATTAAAATAGTCCTATGCATACTGACTAATTTGATAATACAAGCTAATATAGCAATCATCCATATCAAAAAATCAAATTCTGAGATTTATGTCGATTTCATATATACCCGAGATTCAACTTCCACGAAGATCCTGAGCAACACAAATGATGTGTTATATCTTTCATTTCTTCGGCGGTGCTAATTCATTTTTTTCTTGCGGTAATTATGCTTCTGTTCCCCACTGTCTCTTGATAACTGATCCCGGTGAATCCCTCGGATAGTAACAGGCTTTCCAGTTCACCGATCGAATAACACTTTCCGGCCGTCGAGAACATCAGAAGGACCGAATATTCGGCAACGGACAATGGTCCGCTTTTGTCCCTGTTCAGATGAGCATCATGGATCATGATAAGCCCGCCTTTGTTCAGGGACCGGTATGATTTCCTGATCAGCTGCCTGTTTTCTTCGATCCCCCAGTCGTGCATCACATGTGAATACAAATGAATATCATATCCGGCAGGGATCTCATCTTTGAACATATCGGCCCCGATAACGGTAATTTTATCTTCCATACCCCTTTTCCTCAATCCGATCCCGGCTATTTCACTGACAGGAGGTTTTTCAAGCAATGCAGCCTTAATGCCGGGATGCCGTTCTTTGATGCAAGCTGCATAAATTCCCGAAGCGCCTGCAATATCAAGAATGGAACCACTTTTTGAAAAATCAAAGCTTTTTGCCAGTCCCGGTGCAAAACAAGCCCCTCTGCTATCCATACCGGCGGTGAACATATCTGCGAAATCATCCCGTTCCATGGCTGCCTCCCATTCCGTTTCTTCCTGCTTGCCTCCCCACCCCGCAGGTTTACCCGACCTCAATACCTCAAGCATCTTGCCGACAACAGGTCTTTCTTTCTGGGTAGAGAAATAAGGTATCAGATTCCATTCTGAATCGTCCGTAAGGTGTTCGGAAGCCGGATCCGCGATGGTATAAAGGCCTCCTTTCACCGTGATCAATCCAAGTGCCGTAAAGTAAGTCAGCATAACATCCGCCGGTCTGGGTTTTATCCGAAGATCATCACAAATGGATCTGATATCAGCCGGATTGGATTTGAGCCGGGAAAAAAGATCCAGGTGTGCAATGGCGGTAATTAACAGATCCGTTGCATAAACACTGTCTCTCAGTCTTATCAGATCACCCGGATGGGTCCCGGGCATGGCTTTCAGATCCTTTAGTATCATGATTATTTTCTTGTTTCAGGTTTTGATGAGATACTGTTCATAACATGCTTTAAAATAATGAAAAATAAGCATTCAACCGATACGGTATATCAAAAGGTCAGATATTTTTCTTGTTGTCACCTGTAATGAAACAATCTTTCAGTAATCAAAAGAAAAGCAGTGTTTTGTACACTGCCTTCCTTTCTGACACAACATTACTTTGGAGTAGTACCGATAGGCGTATCCGAAGTCCCTCCCCGGATCTTCAGCATTTCATTTACATTTAAAATTTTTTTTACTTTCTTTTCAACATTTTCAGTTTTCATAATTATTACTTTTTTAGATTAGACAATATGGAGCGGATTAATTTCCCGGCCCCGGATAATTTACGTATTAAGAGAATATATTTGTATGCAAGATAAGTATTGATGTTAAAGAAAGCAATTTACATAACAACTACCATATTTTTGTTGCTATGGCTCAACTGGAAACCTCCGGAATTACTTGCCGCAAATGCAAATGATCTGTATGACTCCATCTGGCTCAACTATGAAAAAGAGGATCTGAATAATGCAATAAAGCTTTCAAAACAATATTTAAATGAAAATAAACGTGACGATGATCCTTTCATTCTGAGAAAAGTCAGGATATACAATCTGATGGGTTATATATTTTATTTAAAATATGACCTGACTGAATCTTTTAAGTATTATGAGCTTGCATTGAAGTATTCAAAAAATCCGGAATTCAATTCAATTGTATATGGAAACATAGCTAACAATTTTCTTACCAATGGAGATTTTGCCAAAGCGATCATTTATTATAAAAAAGCTTTAAGCGGAATTGATACCAATAACTATGTGGCTGTTTCCAACAATTATTCAAACCTTGGTATTGCGTATTACAAAACAGGCCTGTGGGATAAATCCATTGAGGTTACCCGGAAAAGTATTGCAATCTCTGAGAATAAAAACCCAGGTAATACCGGAGATAAGTATAATACTTGTGCAATAGCCTATTTAAAAAAGAAAGACTATCAACAAGCCGAATACTATTTTAAACAAGCCATCAGGCATTATAAAGCCGAATTCGGCGAACAACATTTCAAAACGGCTACCGGTATCGGAAATTACGCGGAATTGCTATTGGAAAAAGGAGATGTCGAAGAAAGTTATGTCCTTGTCAGGAAATCATATGAAATTCTGCTGAATACAGTAGGTAAAAAACATCCTTTGACTTCCGACCGGTTGAAGACCATTGGAAAGATCTGTCTTTTCAGAAAGAATTATTCAAAAGCCCTGGAATATTTTCAGCAGGCATTGATCTCCAGGGCATTCGGTTTTAATGACACATCCGTTTATACAAATCCCGGAGATCATATCTTTGTAAATCCGGATCTGCTTGATCTGTTGAAATTAAAAGCTGAATCTTTTGAAAAAAGCTTTGACAGAAGTAAAGAAGAAAAATACCTTTCAGCTTCTTTATCAACTCTTACTATTGCCGGCGATTACCTTGAAGACCTGCGTATCGGTTATTTGTCCGAGGATTCAAAACTTATGCTTACCGATAATGAAAAGGAACTGTATTCAACCGGTATTCGTGTCTCAATAAAATTATATGAGCTATCCGGTGACAGAAAGTTTCTGAACTCGGCATTTCAATTTGTTGAAATGGGCAAGTACAGCGTTCTACGGGAATTAGTAAATAGTGAGTATATCCGCCGGCAGGCAAAATTACCATCTGGTATTCTGGATAAAGAAAGGGATCTGATAAACGAGATCAACACTACCAGGGCAATTATCGGGCATGAGAACAGAAAAGAAAAACCCGATGTCCCTTCACTGGCCGGACTGCAGGAAAAACTTTTTGTGAAAACAAAAGAGCTTGAAAACCTGAAGGATAAACTGGAATCGGAATTTCCGGAATATTACGGAATGAAATACAATACAAAAGTGAGCACACTGACAGATATTCAGAACTACCTGACGAATGATCAGTCAATACTTGAATATGTTATTCAGAATGATAAAATCTATATGTTTCTGATCAAGAATGCTGCTATCAAACTGTATACTGAGTCAATTGATACTACATTCCATTATTACCTGGACATTTATGAGAAAGTCCTGCATAGTGAATATTCCCTGCCATATTCCGAATACAGGAATTCAGCGGAGTATCTGTACCGGCAACTGATCCTGCCCGCTGAAAACCAGTTGAAAAATACAAAGGAGCTGATCATTGTACCGGATGTCTTACTCGGTAAAATAAGTTTTGATGCATTGATCACCGAAGATTACCACGAAAATCCAATGAAAATGTACCAGACAGAACCGTATCTTATCAAAAGATATGCGATCGGATACGCTTTTTCATCATCCTTACTGGTAAATTCCCAAACCACCTCATTTCCCGTATGGAAAAGTTTCATAGGATTTGCTCCCGAATACGGAAGTCTCCCCGGTTCCCCGGAGAATATTCCGGAAGGCTATACAAGCATCAGAAGGATCGCACGAATGTTTCTCGGCAGGGCAGTGATCAGGGATAAAGCAACAGAAACAAAATTCAGAAAAGCAAACAACTGCAACATCATTTCATTTTATACCCATGGTGTCGATGATACGTTAAACCCTTCCCTTTCAAAATTGTACTTCAGCAGATCAGGGGATACAATAAACGATGGTTACCTGCATTC
>JASFVU010000218.1:0-5552 GCA_050049665.1 Bacteroidales bacterium
TCATACTTTCAACTTCCAGCAATGCAACTTTATGGTCTTTGTTCATGATCACACCACGGTATTCGATGTGCGGCCAGATCACTCTTCTCATTTGATTTGTTCTTCTCCGGGTCGTCCGGATATTCCGGTTTTGTGAATTCGTTTCCTTCCGGACAGCAACATTTGGTTTTGTATGCCTTGTTCTGAACGGATCGGGATAATTCCCCAGCAGGGTATATGAATCTTCCACCGAATCAGTAACATCTTCTGTAAACGGCAAATAATTCTCTTCCCGGAATCCTGCCGGCTTTTTCAGACTGCTGACAATATTCCAGACAACGGCCCCCCAGATAATTGCCGTTGCAGGTATCAGTATGTATAACAGTTTTCGGTTCCTGATCATAAAATCAGTAATTAATTTGGGGTTTGCTCATTCTTTATACAAATAGAACTTCCTGACGTTGCTGTAAGTTCCTTCGTTACCTGCCTCATCAACCGATTTTACTTTTGCATAATATTTTCCGTCAGAATAACTGCCTATGGATAATCCGGTAGCTGAAACAAATTGTCTTTCAACAATGGTGGACGGAGCAAATGTGGAATCCGTAGCCACCACAATGCTATCTGTAACAGGCGCCAGCGAAGCAACGGGATGACTCCATTCGATCGTATACGGCGATGTTTTGATCGTATCTCCATCAAATTCGGGATAGGTGATCACCGGCTTTCCCGGGGCCGTTGTATCCACAATGAGCTGCCTGTAATACCAGGATGTATTTGTATTTGACTGCTCATCATAAGCCTGAACTCCCCAGGCATATTTCCCTTCGTCAAGGGTTACGGTGATCGTGTCATACGTTGTATTTACGGGAGTAATTACGTCTGTTCCGGTAGACCAGCTTGAATCGCGGATCCCGAACGTATAGCGGGTCGCACCCGGTACCTGATCCCACCGGAAAAATATTTTTTGCTGACCGGTAGCCTGGTTTTCTGCCGGTTCAATAAGAATGACAGGCAGGTGAGTAAGATTATCGGACGTATCAATGGTAATGGAAAATACGGAATAAAGAGTTGCGCTTACGGAATTGTAAGCACTCACGCCCCATTCATAATCACCTGGTCCCAGTGTCCAGATAAATTTATTGCCGGTCAGATTGGTGTCTAAGATCAGTCTTGCGACGGAATCAAACCGGGGAGAAACGATAAGCAAATTGTAAAATTCAGCTTCGGATACATAATCCCACCAGAACGTATGTTGCTGATAAGGTGTATTGATACCGTCGGCAGGCGCCAGAAGAATTACCTCTTCATTGTCCAGATCGGGTTCCGTAAAAATCGAGCAGGAGACTACTCCGAGTATCAGGAATATCCCGGGTATGTATTTATTTATCTTCATGGTTCATTAAATTTCTGTAATTCTGAATATAAATGCGCGAAAACAAATTCCGTTGTCTTGTTCTGCGGTCCGTCTCGGTATAATATCCGACCGATACCAGCCGGCCTGTTTTTTCATTTACCTCAAGCTCATAAAGGACTTTCAGAAGACCGGGAAATCTGCCTGTTAAAACAATTGAATGCGTTTCTACCTGTATGTTCATTGTCCTGAACAAATGCTTTGCCGGAAATTCCGCAACGGAACAATCCGATCTGCCAGCCAGATCGCTGACCCTTTCCAGGATGATCTCATGGTTATCGTCTCCGCGATTATCCGACCGGAAATACAGGTTGTTCAGGTCTGCGAGCTGCTTTTTCAGAAGGGCTGTCTGCTGCGGTATTTCTTCTGCTTCCGACGCCTTGTTTTTTAATTCCCTGTTATTCTTCAGTTCATTAAGAGTACCTTTCATTGCCACCTGGTAACAGACGATCAGCAATACCAGAAAACTGCCGGCCAATACATAAAACTTATTTTTCTCAGAAAGATTTTTAAGCATCAGTATTCGATTTGAAAGGTAAAATTACCCTTGTTGTTATTTTTTTCATAGCCAATAATCTCAATATCTTTTACCCATCCGTACTGATCAAGCATCTTTATCCAGTCGTTCAGCACAATACTTCCCTGACTTTCTCCCCTGACAATGATCAGAGGGCGAAAACGGATCGCTTTGCCTTCTTTCACTTTATCCTGAACCGGGTTTATTGTAAGTTCATTCAGGGTAATGCCTTTTGGTACGGTAGCTGCGATCCTGTCGGAATAAAACCCGTACCGTGTATTGTGTTTCAATCCGACCTGGTTGATCAGGTTCGTTTTAACAAGAATTTCGTTCCGTAATGAATCCCTCCGGACAAAAAATGTTTCGTAATAGGCAAGTTTGTCTGACAAAGCCTGGTTTTTTGTTCGTTTGCCGTTAAAAACAAAAAAGTTTATCAGGAGCAACAAAAAAAGGAAGGCAAGGGATCCGGCAATAAAATACCTGTTTATCCTTTTGAACAGGAATGATTCCTCATCAGTCCGAATGTCTTCCGCAATTACCGTGTCATGCCCTCTTTTATCCGTCAGATAAGAAAATGCAGCGGAAAACGGCAAAAGCAGATTATTGTCCATTGACTCACCGGCTATCCGGTAATGTCCGGTTGGATCCTTTTCTTCTGTCTGCACATCGCTCAGTTGATTATCCGACTGCAGAATCCGGTAACCGGGAACGGACAGTTCCTGTTCATCCGATAGTCCGTATTCAAAAAGTACGGCAACAGGCGACGGTCCTATTGAATAACCCAGAACACTGTAGCCGGCATCCCGTACTTCGGAAGCGATCTTTTCCAGATTCTCGCTGCGCAAAGCTGAAACAAATGCCTCTCCCTGTGAATTTGTAAGGTGAGAGACAGCAAAATCGGTTTGCCTGGCATTGGGAAGGATGTGGTTCAGGTAGTTTTCTCCGGGATCCTCATTCAGCTTTCTAGATATCACGGATCTTCCGGTAAAACATATCCATAACGGGATGCTTTTATCAATGTATTCGTTCAGGGAGGTCAGATCGTTAAGCTCATGTGTTTTTAAGACATTCAGTTTCCCTTTTTCAGTTTTAAGGATCACGAGGGATATCCTGCATTCATCGGTTCTGACGAAGTGTACATTAATACCGGCAACCGTATTAACCAGGAAATTCTTTATTTTGTCCGGTAAGATCAATTTACAATAGTAGGTTTAATAAGAACACTGAACTTTGATTCCGATTTCTCGTATTTCCTGCTGCTGAACAACCATTTTATCACCGGGATACGCGCTAATAACGGTGTTCCGGAACCCGAATCGCTTTTCCTTTTTTCCATTAATCCCCCCAGCAATATCATTTCCTGGTTTTTCACCCTGATGTTGGAGGTAAATTCACGATTTACCGATCCGGGAGGTGCAGTCTTTGATATCCTCTCCGTAAAATCCGACTGACGTACTTCAATTTCAAGGGTTATCTGCTCATCGGCCGACAGGACAGGCCTGATCTTTACGGACAGTTCCGCGTTTATGGCCTTGTATTCCTGGCTGGTTGTCTGCTGCGGATTTTGTGTTCCGTACAGGTGAGTCTGCTCTTCCAGGTAATATTCCGTATTTCCGATGGAAAGGGTTGCTTCATGGCCGTTTAAGGTTGCCAGACGGGGTGTGGATGACATATCGATATATCCCTGTTCTTCCAGGGCCTGCAGGGTGATGTAAAAATTCGGCGTTACCTTTCCGAGGTTAACCAGTCCCATGTTGTTCAATATCTCGTTTATCTCGGGTGCACCCAATTGCATATCGATACCCGGAAAGGCGGTTCCCCTGGTCGGCACAGGCTCATCGGCAAGACCCGCCTGAATGCCTGTGGCAACTGCAGCAGATTTGTTTACATACATGATGATCACTTCGATCATGATTACAGGAACCACTTTGTCAATGTCACTTATAAAATTTTCGAAAGTCTTTACCTGGTAGGCTGCACCCGATACCAGCAGGCTGTTCAGTTCAGGGAATTCGATAATATGCAGATTTTCCTTTATGTCTTCCGGGATGTATTCAAGCAATGTCTCAATGGAGCGGTTCTGCAAACGGATTACTTTATGCTCGTTGAAATCAAAGAGATTACGCTCACCTATCAGATAAATATTGTCGGTTTTCCTGAATCCTATTTCCGTGCCTCCGAAAAGATTGTTCAGAATATCATTGACGGTAACATGCCGGAGCTGCATACTGACGACATCTTCAATCTGCGGAGAAATAAAGTAACTGAATCCGGCATTCCCTGAAAGTTCCTCCAGAACAACAGTTACAGGTGCATTGCTGGCCGTAATATCAAAAATACCTTCCGATACCATATCCACCTGCAGGAGGTAATCTCCGCTTCCTGCACTTCTTCTGCCGGTTCTGCTTCTGACGCTTCCTTCCTGTGCCTGTGAACGGCCAATATCCTGTGGCCGGATCTCTTGTTCAAGAATAAAAAACTTATCGTCCGACCGGGTTAAAAGCAAGGCATTCGAATACGCCAGTTTATCGAGTGCTGTTTTCAGCGGCGTGGACCGGATGTAGGCACTGATGGTCTTACCCCTGGCATTTGGCGCAAGAATGACATTCGCATCGGTCTTTTGTGTGATCTCGCGAACGACCTGCTCGACCGGGACATTGGTATAGTCGAGGGTGATCAGTTGTTTTTCCTTATCCCATTTTACCGACTCCGATGAACTGTATACGCCGTCACCTGCCTTTACTATGGAAATAATATTGCCCGTTACCTTTATGTCAAGTTCGTATTGCCTGCAAATAAACACCAGCATATCTTTCACTTCAACATTTGCAAAATTATTGACGACCCTGAAATCCAGACCGGGTTCGACATCCAGGTTAAGACCCGAACTGTTGGCCACTCCTCGTAAAAATTCATCAAGGGTTACGTCCGAAACGGAAATACTTACTTTGCTGTTCAATGCCGGTATCTCTTCAGACCTGGCGGTAAGCAGGGAGTCAAGTCTTTCATAAGGATCCTGAACTGCTGCGGAAAAGACAAATACTTCCGTGAGAATAGAGATGACGATGCTGAGACTGATCTGTTTGAGATGCATAACAATTAATATGTTCCGGTTAATAGAATGGGATATATTTCTTCTGCGGATGTTTTGCCCCGGCAAAACAAATCAAAAGCAGATTCGTGCAAATAACTGACCGAAGCACTTTCATTTACGGTTTCGTAAGTGAGTGTACCTTTTCTTATGTGCTCCGATATTTCTCCTGTGACAGGTATTATCTCATAAACGGCCTTCCTGCCTTTATAACCCGTGAAATAACAATTTTCGCAACCAACGGCAACATGATGTGTAGCAGGAATCTTTGCATGCTTAAAATTATGAGGCAGATAGGAAGCGTCAAATTTCTCTTCTCTTTTGCATTCGGGACATAATAATCTTACAAGCCGCTGTGCCACCGACAGGTTCAGGGTGCTCGCGATCAGGTAATCCGGCACATTCATATCCGATAATCTCGTAATGGTGCCAATAGCCGAATTTGTATGTATGGTGGATAATACCAGGTGACCGGTAAGAGCTGCCCGTGTTGCCATCTGAGCAGTATCGGGATCACGGATCTCTCCCAGCATGATCACATCCGGGTCCTG
>JASFVU010000219.1:0-5540 GCA_050049665.1 Bacteroidales bacterium
CTCCACACCCGACAATTTGTCTTTTGCCGAAAGAGAAACCGTTGCTCCGGAACCGACATAGAGTTTCCCTCCCTCGTCAAGTAATATGCTCTCGCCAAAATCCGCCTTTGTTACCGGTGATTTACTATCGGCATAAACCTCGAAGATTATATCCCTCATCGGGTATACAACCTTTTTTGATGCTGTATCCACAGCAGATGGTGAACGAACCGTATTGTATCCCTCCGTATCGAAATACATGGGATTCGAATATTTGTATGTTTCCTCACTATGCAGACGGTATTTCTCCGATTCTTCACCCGGAGAAGTCGACATCCATATGTATACCGGCAAATCCTTTTGAATGTACAATTTTCCGTCGGGAGAAATATATGTCTTTTTCGGATGGTTGGGTTGTTCCTGTCCAAAACCTACAGAATACATACAAAAAAGGATTACTATCAAGGTAATTCTGTTCATAATTCCGGGGATTTAATCTTCACATCAAATTTAAAAATTACAAGTTTACTGAAATAAGATTAACTGGGGACATAGCTGATGTATTTAAAATCAAGGTTTGTGATCTCTGCGTATTCCTGCCCTGCCTCACGCATTTCATCATCATCCTGGTAATAGTACCATTCAACATAAATTTTTTTCCCCTTCAGGTTGATCCTGCCAAGAATATTAAATATTTCATTAATAGCACGCTGGGAAGCTGAATTAAAATAGTCGATTTTCACCTTGAAAACCGTTTCTTCAATCGGGTTTGCAACGTATTGCTCCAGCCATGAATAAACAGGAGTGTAAAATTCTATCACATCTTCAGGCAATGATCTTCCGGAGATCTGAAAAAATCCTTCGTTTCTTTTAAAAATAACTTCAGGAGTATCTTCTGTTCCGGAAATAGTTAGTGGATCCATATTATTGTATTTTTATTCCTTATTTAGCAAGTTAGGAATTTTATGAGTAGATTCTGCCTACTTTAAGTATTTTCTTTTTCACCGCAGCCGTTACAAACCACCATTATGATCAGTGACTCAACCGAGAAAACGCTTTACTTTAGTCATAAACGTTTTAAAATCAATCGGTTTAGCAATATAATCATCGGCGCCGGCTTTAAAAGCTTCTTCGCTTTCATCATCGAAATGCATGGCAGTCTGGACTATGATCGGTATATCGCTCCTGATCTTTTTTATTGACCGTGTTGCCTCATACCCATTCATACGAGGCATATTTATATCCATGAGGATCAGATCAACTTCGTTATTTTTAATGAAATCTATTGCCTCTGCTCCGTCCTTTACTCTCACAACATTCGCTCTTGTTTCTTTTAATACCGTTGCAAGTAAGAAATAATTCACATCAGTATCTTCCGCTATAAGAATGGTCTTGGATTGCCAATCGACTTTTGTTGCAGGCATATCCGGAGGAACACCCGGAGAAAACTTTAAGCCAATGACCAGTACATCGTCCAGTTGTACTCTTTCCCCCCGCCAGTCGTCAAGTGTTTTCTCAAGAATTTTCCTTTGGTCATTCATGGGTTTATCATGAATCTTAAGCAAGAGTTCCTGAAAATTCTTTACCATAAATTTCATTCCCTTCTCACCTCCGAATTGATCTATAAATCCATCTGAAAAGAGGTAAATCCGGTCATTAACTTTCAGATCCGTTTCATGCCTTTTGAAAGGAATGTTACTTTTCTGGTGGTAACTGACCGGCATTTTATCTGCTTCGATCTTTATCAGTTTTTTTCCCCGGATCAGGTACAAAGGATTATTTGCTCCTGAAAACTGCATTTTTTTACGTTCGAAATCAATGATTGCAAGAGAAATATCCATTCCGTCTTTTGGTTCGTCGATACTTCCGGTCTGATGAAGTGATGTGATTACCATATCACGGAGTTGATTCAGAATCTCATCGGTATTGAGTGCACTGATATGTTTGTTTATGGCGATCTTGTTAACGATCTCGTTCAAATAAGCAACTCCAAGCATGCTCATAAATGCCCCGGGCACACCATGCCCCGTACAATCAGCAGCTGCCATAATCAATAAGCCATCTTTTCTGTTTACCCAGTAAAAATCCCCACTGACGATATCTCTTGGCCTGTAGAAAATAAAATAGTCCCTGAAATTCTCTGCAAATACTTCCTGCCGGGGCAAAACCGCCTTTTGTATCCTATGCGCATACTGAATGCTGTCGGTAATTCTTTTTTTCTGTTTGTTGGCAAGATCCCGCTGGTTTTCAATTTCCTTCTTTTGCCGCTCGATCTCTGCATTCTGCTTCTTAAGCAATTGATTGGCTTTCTTTTTTTGAGTGAACTGCCAATATACCAGCAAGGCAATACAAAATAACAATGCGAGAACGGCAATCAACGCCATCATTTGTGTCCTGCGTGTTTTCTCACGTGCTTCGAGCCTTGCCTGCTGGGCTTTAAGCCTTGCTTCCTGTTCTTCTCTCAGTAAGTTCTCTTTGTTCAGGAGTTCATTCTGCAATTGAATTTCACGGTTTAACTCCAACACTTCACCCAGGGTATCAAGGGTATTTTTCAATTCCTTTTCTTTGTACTTTACCTCCTTTTCAAACTCTTTGGTTTTTGATTTCATAGCCTCCATTTCCTGCTTTTGCAAAAGTTTCGAGATTGAATTGAATTTTTCATAGTACTCCCCTGCCTTTTTAGGCTGCCCCAGTTTTTCATAATTCTCTCCCAAAACACCATAACAGGTTTTAGCCAGATCCAGGTTATTCAGTTCCAACGCTTTTCCCAAAGCCTGCTCTGCCCGGTTGTTGGATTCTGAGTAATACGATAAGGCCTGAAATGCAAGCGCTATATTTAAATGATCAGAAGCAATCTCGTTTTTATTCCCTTTCTCAATATTTATCTCAAGGCTTTTTTTAAAATTATCAATGGCGGTCCGGTATTCCTCCCTTCCTGAATAAATCAGCCCCAGATTATTATAGATGATCCGCAGCGCGTTTTTATTGCCCAACTTTAAATTGATATCAACAGACTTCTCAAAGTATTCAATGGCTTCACCATCGGCATCGATATGCCAGTACAGATAGGCCAGCTTGTTCAGGTATCTGGCAAGTTCGGGAAGGTTGTTTTCATTTTCATAACGCCTTATAGCGGTTTTATACTCTTCAATCTGTTTTTGTATGTCGTTCCCTCTGACTTCTTCACATAGTAATAAGGATATAAGTACACCAAACAACAAAACGATTTTCACAAAACGGAGGTACAGAGCTTTCATCAAAATTTTTTACTTAAGATACGAAGGAACATAGATTTGGATTATCAAGACTTGATGACATGCATCATAATAAATTGGTGATTGAGATCACCATTAAATCCTAATCTAATATTATTCAAGGATTCTTGCGGTTATTGATTCTGTAATGGCTTTTGCAGTCGTTATAGAGCTTAAGTCAGTGTATATCCGGCCATTAATCCCGCTATAGTGACTGTGACCTATGAGATCCAGTGGTACTGCTTGCTTAAAATCTTCACCTTTTGTTATGAGCACCCGGTAAACAAGTGCTGGCTGGGCAGAAGTCTTGTACTCCTTATCGTTGGGGTATTTGTTATTAGTCCAGTAACTATTCCAGTCCCACATCTGGTTAATTTCCATATATAGGTAAAATTGTTCTGGTAAAAGGCTGTCTGTTTTAGCATGCAGAATAAAATGAGATGGAGGAGTTGCTCCCGTATAGGCATCAGGTACCGCAGTTTCTTCTTTAGGAACATACAATCCGTCATCCTCTCTGACACCTCTGCTATGTGCCCATACCGGCAGTGCTGCAGGTCGACGTATAGAACCGGGTAACCACTTGCCTGAAGAAGTATCGCCGTATTCAAACAATCCTTTCGCGATCGATTTTGCTACATAAATCGTTTGTATGTAATTTCCGGTAGTGTCCTCAACCCACATAGCCATAAGAGGATGATTGTGCGATGGCCCTCTAAGAAACGAAACTTCCAACAGATTTCCCCTTCCTCCATGATTTGTCCTAAATGTATCCACACGATACTCATCTACAATTCTGGTGCTTTTGCAATTTTCCGATAAGAAAGCTCCACCTGTAACTAGTGCCAGTAAAATAATGATGTCAATATATCTGTGTTTCATCGTGTAACAGCTATTAAAATTCAATGATCACTCCAACCGTTGGGAGAATGGTACCTCTGCCTTCAGAGGTGATTCTTTCCAACTCATATCGTTCAACACCATTCTCATCAACAAAAACATCATCGTATGAGGGATCAACAAAAGACTTCCGAACAAGCATATCAGGTTCATCTCCTTTAAAATTGTAAACATTCTGTATATCAACATAAAAATTGATCGACCATTTGTTAAAAAAGTATTGTTTATCTACCCTGATATCCAATTGATGAAAAGCATCAAGCCGCAATTCATTGTAATTTGAATAATCCGGATACGGTCCTCCTTGAGCATCCCACGCTTCCCTGATGGATGATTTTTCTTCATCGTAGGGAGTATAAGGTGCCCCTCCGACAAATCTCCATTTAACACCAAAATACCAACTTCTCTTAAATGTCTTTGTTGCCGTAATATTCAAAAGATGCCTGTTATCCCATGAAGTTGGAAGATAATTGTCCTGTAACGTTGGCCTGTAGTCCTTAAATTCGCTACGTACATAAGTATAGGATACAATCGTATTGAACCCAAGAAGATCCTGCCAACGGCCTAACAATTCAAAACCATAAGCCCTCCCACTGGCAATGGGTATTAGTTCTTCATCGCCAAAAATTCCATAATCAGCTCCTTTGGTCGCAAGTGGTACTGAATCACTTACAGAAAACGGATAATCCGAATACCACTTGTAAAATCCTTCAATGGCTATTTGAGATTTGTCATCGGAACGAAATTCAAATCCGGATATCAGATGGTCGGAAACTATATATTTCAATCCATTGATTTTGTTCACATACTCACCCTGACTGTTTTTATATCCCATCGAAGTATACGGAGGCCGCTGATAATAACGACCCAGATTAATGTTCCATGCAAACCTGGGCGTAATCAGGTAAGATGAAGAAAAACGCGGAGAGAATTGCTTTAAAGGATTTTGCATCTCTTCTGAATAACTGCTGCCATCGACCCGAAACCCAAAAGAAAGTGTCCAGCGCTTATCAAAATAAGCTTTGCTGGCCTGACCAAAAACATAGTAATGGAACATATCGATAAAGCTGCTGTATTCTATTTCTCTGAGTTCATTTTCCAGGTAGATAAGATTAAATGTTTCATTATAATACTTCGCATACTCAAACCCGGCACCATATAAGAACTTGTATCCACCCAATATTTCCGAGACATGTTCATACCTGAACTTATTTTCGATTTCAGACGAGGAATAATCATAGGTCTTGGGCATATCCTCATCGTTATCAAAATATTTATAAGAAATATTTTTCAGGTAATTCCTGCTAACAACCCAGGTGCCATATCCCCTTTGCCTGTAATGCTTATATACTGCTCCTACCGTATAGTTCCATTGCTCGTTTACAGGTAGGAAGCTAAGGATAAAACGCT
>JASFVU010000220.1:0-5536 GCA_050049665.1 Bacteroidales bacterium
CTTGCCCGTGGAAAACTGCTGAATGTTGCCTCAACACTCATTTCCTAAACACTTCCGGAAAATACGTTCATTGTTGCCACCAGCGGCAGGTATGAATTCAAAAATAAAGGCATTGATCTGTTTATAGATGCCCTGAATCAATTAAGAAGCGAAAAAACAGAACGCCCAATCCTGGCTTTTCTGTTTACTCCTTCGAATCATTACGGTCCGCGAAAAGATCTGCAACAGGCACTGGAAAAGGGCCGGGGAATTCAGGAGGGATCCAGATTAATTACTCACTACCTCCATGATCCTGAATTGGACCCCATCCTGAAACAACTGAATAAACTAAAATTCACGAACGATAAAAAAGAAAAAATAAAACTGATCTATGTTCCTTCCTACCTGAATGGACTGGATGGTATTTTCAACCTTCCGTATTACGATATACTGCCTGGCTGTGACCAGACGGTATTCGCTTCTTATTACGAACCGTGGGGATATGCACCCCTTGAAAGCCTTGCCTTTGGGGTCCCGTCGGTCACCACTTCACTTACAGGTATCGGAAGGTGGCTGAAAGATGAATGCAAAGAGATCTGCAAAGCCATTGCGATCATTGAACGCAGCGATACAAATGACCCGGAAGTTACCGGTCAGATCATTCAATCCATCCTTACCATTTATTCGGTTTCCGATGATGAATCGGAAGCAATCAAGGAAAATGCTAAAAAGATCTCACAGCGGGCTTTATGGAATTCCCTGCTGGTGAATTACAAAAGTGCTTATCATTTAGCCCTGACAAAAGCCCTTGAACGGTCAGACGTCTATGTGCAGATCGAGGAAAAGCCGTCGGAGCAGGTCCATGAACATATTCATCCTTCGACCAATGACCCTGTCTGGAAAAGATTGATCGTACGGTCAAAGCTCCCAAAGGAACTGGAAGTATTAACGGAATTATCAAAAAATATCTGGTGGACATGGGATGATGAAGCCCAGGAATTATTCAATATCATCGACCCCGAAGTGTGGAAGGCCAGTGACTACAATCCTGAGATACTTTTTGAACAGGTTCCTTACAAAAGACTGAAATCGTTGAGCGAAAATTCGGAATACATCTCCCGTCTGCAAAATGTGTATAAGAGGTTTCAGGATTATATGGCCGAAGCCAGGAACCTGTCGAACCCCAAAATTGCCTATTTCAGCATGGAATTCGGATTCCATGATTCGCTTAAACTGTATTCGGGAGGGTTGGGGATCCTGGCCGGTGATTACCTGAAAGAGGCGAGCGATTCAAATGTGAATATCATTGCCATAGGCATATTATACCGTTTCGGCTATTTCAATCAGGTGTTAACCTTGTCGGGCGAACAGCAGGCAAATTACGATTACCAGCATTTCTCGAAGATCCCCGTATTCCCTGTCAGGGATGATAACGGTGAGATCAGGACCGTACAGATCATGCTCCCCGGGCGGATCATGTACGGAAGAATCTGGAAACTTCATATCGGGAGAATAGAAATGATCCTGCTGGATACCGACTTTGAGAAAAACAGTCCCCAGGACCGGGAAGTTTCCCACAAACTTTACGGAGGAGACCGGGAAAACCGGTTAAAGCAGGAATTGTTGCTGGGAGTGGGCGGAGTGAGAGCACTGATAGAACTGGGAATTCAGCCCGATCTTTTTCACAGCAACGAAGGACACAGTGCTTTTTGTGGTCTTGAACGTATCCGGCACTACATGTCGGATGAACAGCTGACCTTTGCGGAAGCCACTGAGATCATACGTTCTTCCACCCTGTTTACTACCCATACTCCTGTTCCTGCCGGCCACGATCATTTCGATGAGGACCTGCTCCGGAAATATCTCGGCCATTACCCGGAAAGGTTAAAGATCAGTTGGGAAAGGTTCATGGCCCTGGGCCGGGCAAATCCAAACGACTGGAAAGAAAAGTTCAATATGAGCTATCTGGCTGCTAATCTGGCCCAGGAGGTGAATGGAGTATCCATGCTTCACGGTGCGGTGTCAAGGGATATGTTCGCCCGGCTCTGGCCGGGATTTCTGCCCGAAGAGCTGCACATCGGATATGTAACAAACGGGGTACACTGGTCTACATGGACAGCCAGCGAATGGAAAGCCATTTACCAGGAACTATTTGATGGCAATTTTGTCGACAACCAGTCAAATCATGACTTCTGGAACCGCATATATGATGTTGATGACAAACGGATCTGGGACCTTAAACAACACCTCCGTAGCAGGCTCATCTCGTCTGTCAAGGCACGGTTTAAAGAAAACTGGATAAAGAGACATGAAGATCCGAAACAGATCGTTGCCATTAATAACACGCTTTCAGATAAGGCACTGACAATTGTCTTCGCCCGGCGTTTTGCCACATATAAGAGAGCCCACCTGTTATTCAAAAACCAGGACCGCCTGGAGAAACTGGTCAATAACCCAAAAATGCCTTTGCAGTTCATCTTTGCAGGTAAAGCCCATCCGGCTGATAAAGCCGGTCAGGACCTGATAAAAATGATCCTGGAAATATCAAAAAAACCGGAATTTCTTGGTAAGATCCTCTTTCTTCAGAATTACAGCATCGGACTTGCCAAATTGCTGGTATCGGGCGCAGATATTTGGATCAATACACCTACCAGACCACTTGAAGCATCGGGAACCAGTGGTGAAAAAGCTGTAATGAACGGCACATTGCATTTCAGTGTGCTGGACGGATGGTGGGTTGAAGGTTATCAACCCGACGCAGGCTGGGCACTGACAAATGAACGGACTTATGAAAATCAGGAATTTCAGGACGACCTGGATGCGGAAATTGTATACAGTTTGCTTGAGAACGAAATCCTCCCTGCATTCTATAAACGGAATGAAGCCGGTGTCTCTCCGGAGTGGGTAATGTTCATAAAGAACTCCATTGCCAAAGTAGCGCCAAAGTTCACAACAAGAAGAATGATCAATGATTATGTGAAACAATATTATACAAAACAATACAAACGTTTAACCAAGATCAGGGAAAAAGACTACGAGGCAGCCAAGCAGATATCCTCCTGGAAAAAACGTATCAGTCGTACCTGGAATGATATTGAAGTTATTGATGTACATCTGTTCGAGCATAATACCGATATGGTAGATACGGGAACTACCTATCACGGCCAGGTTACTCTTGACCTGAATGAGATCAATCCTTCACAGGTTGGCGTTGAACTCATTGTCACGGAAAACATGAAAGCGATAGTCAATACCCAAAAATTCAAATTAACGGATTTTAATGAGGGCAAGGCTGTTTACGAAACGGAAGTCCGTAATGATCATCCCGGAACCTTCAATTATGGGATCAGGATCTACCCTGTTCATGAGTTTTTGCCCCACAGGCAGGATTTCGGCTTGCTGCGATGGATATAAACAATATGACGAACCTAACCATACTTTATTATGAAAAAAGCATTTGTTCACTTTGCTGAAGGATTCGAAGAAATTGAAGCTCTTACGATCGTTGATGTACTAAGAAGGGCAGAAATACCTGTTTCTATGATATCTGTCACCGGAAACCTGACTGTAACCGGTGCACACGACATACGCGTTACAACCGATGTGTTGTTTGAAGATGCAGATTACGATGAAGCTGAGTTACTCATCTTACCCGGGGGTACCCCCGGTGCCTATAACCTGAATGCACACGAGGGTTTAAAGGAACAATTGAAAATGTTCCATGACGGGCAAAAAAGAATTGCCGCTATCTGTGCCGCACCTCTCGTATTGGGAGGTCTTCATATTCTGGAAAACAAGAAGGCTACCTGTTATCCGGGTTATGAAAATGAACTCCTTGGTGCCAGCCTCAGTACCGATAAGGTTGTTAAATCGGGCAAGGTCATTACCAGCAGGGGACCCGGAACCGCCCTCGATTTTGCCCTTGAACTGGTTGCAGAACTGAAAGGCCCGGAGGCAGCCAATCAACTGGCCAAAGGTATGCTGGTTCAAACCTGGTAAAGAACTGTCACCCGTTTTATATTACACTAAAAGAAACTTAACACCCGCTTAATAAGATCCGGTATTTCTTCTCGTTTATGATCAGAGAAATGACTACTCGTCATATTAAGAGAACCTGATTTTATCCAAATGATAATCTTCAAACTCTAAGTATTCTCCTTGAACTTTAAGTTATCTCCATACTTTGTTTTTATTATTTAAATGAAATTTTCATAATTTAGTTACAATTAATAAGTTGTAAATACATTTTGCTTTCGTTTATATAGATAAAATTAACTTTTAATTAACATATTATTTATTTGTACTTATTCTAAATAGCCTACTTTTACAGCGTATTTAAAACCAATACTAGCGCGTTATGAAAACTACTTCAAAAAAGACAAGTCTACGGTATTTGTCAACATTGGTAGTGACCTCCTTAGTTTCATTTCAACTATTCGGAGGCGGGAACCTGTATTTTCGCACAGCAGAAAACGAAAGTGCTGCTGCCGTGATTATTTCTTCAACAGAACCATCTGATCTCAGTCTTTCAATTGAAAATCAGAATGAATCAATGGTCTATTATTCAGATCGACAGAAATCAACCGATAAATACATGAAATTGTTTGATTTCAGTCCGATGAAAGACGGAACTTACCATCTGATTGCTTATGTGGATAATGAAAAAATAACCAAGACATTTGAAATCAGAGACTCTAAGCTTAGCATTTTGAAGGATGAAGAACCCGACGCCTCAGTTACCGAACCCATTATCAGAAAAAGTGATGATTATCTGGTATGCATTTTTGACAATCCGTTTGAAGCGGCAGTAAATATCAGCTTCAGTCAGGATAATAAAGTGTTTTTCGAAGACTTTGGCTCGCGGGGATCAGATATTCAGAAAAAGTATGATTTATCGGAATTACCTGTGGGTGAGTATGAAGTAACCCTGAATTCCGGATCATATTATTATACTTATCCGCTTACGATTAACTTATAAATAATTAGTTGGGTTAAATAAATAGTTAGTTAGGGTGTTGAGAGGCTGCAAATATCTTTGCAGCCTCTTGCTTTTTATGACTGAACATCACCTGCAGGAAAAATAACTATTCTATCCGGCACTTTACCGCAACAGATCCGATAATCCCATCCTGTCCAATATTCTGATATGTTTCCCCGAAGCCCGAATCAGTCCTTCCTCTCCCATCTTCCGTAATACCCTGGCAACAGAAGGCCGCGCGACGCCGAACATGCCGGCAATTTCTTCCTGTGTATTTGGTAAGATAATTTTTTCATTTGTCCGATCTTTTGAAAGATTCAGCAGGTAACAGGCCAGTTTCCCTTTGATTGTCTGCATCCCCAAAAGCCTGATCTTTCCTGACAATTGCTGAGCCCTGTTGGATATAATGTTGAGGTAGTTATGCAATACAACTTCATTATTCTTCAGTATTTTCAACAATTCCTGTCTTGGAATAACCAGTACCTTTGTGTCTTCAGAAGCGGAAACATTGACAGGCAATTCATTTTTATCTCCGAAAATAAATGCTGAAGCAATGGTTTCCGGAGCTTTCAGTTCCTC
>JASFVU010000222.1:0-5532 GCA_050049665.1 Bacteroidales bacterium
CCCGGCAATAATGGATAAGCCTTATAACGAAGTCTCAAATCCTGAAAATACGTTTTTCAGTTCTCGTCTTAGTTTTTTAGTGCTTTTGAATGCCTCCGCAAATTACCGGCTCAATGAGCTTACTAACCTGAGACTGGCCGCTTCCTTCAACCATATATCCAACGGAGGTATAAAAAATCCCAACCGCGGCATAAATTTTCCGACCATGAACGTGGGTGTCGATTATAATCTAAGACCTCAACCCTTCCTGAAAAGAACAAAGAACGATACCATCGACCTGCACCCGGATAAATGGCGGTTAGATATCCTTCTGTTCGGCACAGGCAAAACCGATATCAAAGGGCATGCCCATTATCCTGTCTTTGGTTTGTCCGGAAGTGTAAGCCGTGTTGTTACAAGATTGGGGGCGGTATCACTCGGCCTTGAAGGAACCGTTGACCTGGCAGATAAAGAAGAGATCGAACGGCTGGAATTGACGGAAAACGGAGAATACCTCGATCACAAATATTGCGCCGGGCTTCTGGGATATGAATTATTAATAGGAAAATTCATTTTCAGCATTCATGCAGGTGCCTATTTTTACTCCCCTTATAAAAGGATGGACCCTGTGTATGAGCGCTACGGACTTAGTTATCACTTCAACAAACGGATCTTTATCGGAACAAACATCAAAGCCCACAGGCATGTCGCCGATTTTTTGGATTTTCGTGCAGGAATATCTCTTTAAATTGAAGGCTCCCACCTAAATGAGCTTTGAGAAGGCATCATTACCGATTAACTGAATCGAATTAACTGGTGAAATGAAGATCCTGATACCGAACATGCTTTCCCGATCTGATCGGGACTCAGCATGACAAACGATTGACGAAACAAAGAGCTGATTAATTAATTAATCGAATAACTGATAAAATGAAGATCCCGGAAAGCCGATCGTTGTATCGTCCTAAAAAAAGTTTACAGGTTTACCGATTCATCATCTTTTAACAGAAAAATAGTAGATTTACCATAACAAATTCAATACTCTTACAATGATTAAAGAGATCACATCAGAAGAAATCAGGGAAGAGATAAGAAACATCCCGGATTTTCCTAAAAACGGTATCCAGTTCAAGGACATTACAACGGTGTTGAAACAACCGGATTTGCTTTCATATTTGGTGGACTCTGTAGTCGACCTGTATAAAGACAAACAGATCAGCAAAGTAGCAGGTATTGAATCCAGGGGATTCATTTTGGGAGGAGCCATTGCAACCAGGCTGGGAGCGGGATTTGTTCCGTTAAGAAAACCGGGTAAACTACCTGCCGAAACCTATTCGGTAAGCTATTCCCTGGAATACGGAACAGAAGGCATAGAAATCCATAAAGATGCTCTCAGCAGCGACGATATCGTTCTGTTGCACGATGACCTTCTGGCTACAGGAGGAACTGCCCGGGCAGCGATCGAACTCTTGCACAACTTCCATCTGAGAAAAATATATGTGAACTTTTTTTGTGAACTTGATCACTTAAATGGCAGACAAGTACTTAAAAATTATGATATTAGCAGTTTAATCCATTTATAAAACCTATGTCATGCAACGCAGCCTGATCCTTGCCCTGTTACTTGTTATGATAATTGTTGTTTTTGCACTTCAAAATTCAAACCCTATTTCAGTAAAGCTGTTTTTCTGGGATATCAAAAGCTCTGCAGCACTGATCATTACCTCCGTACTGTTTATAGGTGCTCTGCTTGGTGTATTGTTTTCCCTGCCTTCAATATTCAAAAAAAGAGACAGAATAGAGGAACTGGAAGAACAACTTGCAAAAAAGGAAGAAAAAAAATAATCTTTTTCAGGGCAGCCGCTTTTCCCTTTATCAAATCAGTATTTTTCCTGTCATCTCCTTTGGTACGGGCAGCCCCATAATTTTCAGAAGGGTAGGCGCCACATCGGCCAGGATACCCTCCTTAACGGACTTCACATCGTCATCGATCACTATGCAGGGAACAGGGTTCAAAGAATGAGCCGTATTGGGACTGCCATCCTCATTCACTGCGAAATCAGCATTTCCATGGTCAGCAATGATCATAACCGTATAATCATTCTCACGTGCAGCTTTAACCACTCTTGCCACAGAAGCATCGACGGCTTCCACTGCTTTCTCTATCGCTTCGTAAATGCCTGTATGGCCCACCATGTCTCCATTTGCAAAGTTGAGGCACACAAAATCCGCTGTTCCTTTATTTAGTTCCACTATAATGGCGTCAGCGATTTCCGGAGCACTCATTTCAGGTTGCATATCATAGGTTGGTACCTTTGGGGAAGAAATGAGTATCCTGTGCTCTCCTAAAAATTCATCTTCCCTTCCTCCGTTGAAGAAGAAAGTCACATGGGCATATTTCTCGGTTTCGGCAATACGGATCTGGGATAATCCGTTTTCCGAAATTACTTTTCCCAAAGTATTATTAACATTCTGCTTTTCAAAAACCACCTGCACATCATTGAAATTCGTATCATACTCTGTCAGGGTAATATAATGCAAAGGAATTGTCTTCATTCCATGTTCCGGCATATTCTGCTGTGTCAAAGCTGTTGTGATCTGCCGTAACCTGTCGGTTCTGAAGTTGAAGCAGATAACAACATCATCTTCCTGTATTCTGCCACAGGGGTTTCCGTCATCATCCACAATGACTACCGGTTCAATAAATTCGTCCGTAACGCCTTCATTATATGAATCTTTAATGGCCTGAAGCACATCAGTATATGGTTTCCCTTTCCCATGGACCATCAGGTCGTACCCTTTCCTGATACGCTCCCATCTTTTATCTCTGTCCATTGTATAATACCGGCCGATAAGGGATGCTATCCTGCCATTGGACGTTTTTAAATGGTTAACGATCTCCGTCATAAAACCATAGCCACTTTTAGGATCGGTATCCCGGCCATCAGTCAAAGCATGGACATAGACTTTTTCAAGCTCGTGATCTTTTGTAAGATCACACAATTTCATCAGGTGGTGACTCATGGAGTGTACTCCTCCCGGGCCTATGAGGCCTATAAAATGTACCGACTTATTTTTCTTTCGGGCATATTGAAAAGCCTTTACCAATACATCGTTATGAGAAATGCTGTTATCTTCAATGGATTTATTAATTCTAACCAGGTCCTGGTAGACTATCCTCCCGGCTCCGATATTCAGATGACCTACTTCGGAATTGCCCATTTGTCCTTCCGGCAGGCCAACATCCCTGCTACAGCAGTATAATTTTGAGTTTGGGTATTTCTCTTTGATCGTATCGATAAACGGTGTATTGGCATTCCATATTACATCTCCCCTGTCTTTATTGCCTATACCCCATCCATCGAGAATTATCAGAACAACTTTTTTCATGTGTGAAATTTAATATGTGAACACGAAATTGACCACGGTGAATCCTGAAAATAAAGGGACTAAAGGTAATCATTAGATTATTGCCCTCAAAATAGAAAGACCAACAGTTATTCACGAATATAAGCACCCCAAAATTTTACTATCTTGCATTCCAAAAAAATACAGACAACGAAAAAAGCGTTTGATTATCAATCTATCGTTGAACAGACATATATTGCATGCAAAAAATCAGCGGGGCATTCATATTAATTAACCTACTCAGTCTTATTTATCTGTTTTCTTCTTGCGAAGAAGGAAATGTATGCCAGGAAGATCTGGAATCTTATGCCTACATAGGATTTCACAAAAGAGTGAACGGAGTTTTAACCGATACCGTCCTGGGAACACTTATGGTAAAAGGCATTCAGGACCCCGATACCATTACGTTTGATACGGTATTCAACAGAAATTCTGTTGAATTGCGTCTTCCGCAGGATGCCGACTCATGCAAATATCTGTTCTCCATTGCCGTTTACGACTCGATCCTTACACAGGTAAATGATTCCACAGAAGAACTGACCTGGACAATATCTCACTATGTGGAAGATACTCTGGAGATCAGCTTCACCAGGCAATTGTATCTGCTGTCTCCCAATTGCGGATTCTCATATTTGTATGAACTAACAGATATAAACTATACAAAAAACAGTATTCAGTCTGCTGAAATAGGGATAGCTAAAATAGGCGGTTTCAATGAAGAGAACATTAAAATACTCTTTTAGCCTGTTGCTTCTCCTGCTTGTTCCGGGAACTTTATTCGCACAGGACGAACAGAAGCAGGAGAAAGTCAGGATCAAAGGCCCGCGGATAGGATTTGATCTGTCGCGTCTTACATTGTATTATTTTGAGCCCGAACGGACAGCTTATGAGTTTTCGCTGGATTATGAAATAAAAAGAAACTTCTATCCGGTCATTGAATTCGGGTTACAGAATATCAAACTCGAAAAACCCATTTACAATTACTATTCTGACGGTTATTATGCCAGGTTCGGCCTGGATTATAATTTTCAGAAGGGGTTGGCAGCCGATCAGTATGAAATGGTATTCTTCGGATTCAGGTACGGATTTTCCGGGCAGAATCACTCAGCCGATAATATTACCATTGCAGATGACTATTGGGGCGACTTTACCGTAACTTCTGTTCCTGAAACAAAACTGTATGGTCATTGGATAGAGTTAACAGGGGGTATCAGGGCCGAACTTTTCAGGAATATATTCATCGGGTGGTCAGTAAGAGGGAAACTGCTGCTTTACAAAACCAGGGACCGGGAAATTGACCCATACTATATTCATGGTTTCGGAAAAGGTGACAAAAGAGTAAGCCTCGGATTTACCTATTCGATCTTCTACAGACTCCCCTTATCTAAAACCGGGCCGAAAACAATACATGCCGACTAATTATCCGGAGTGTTGCACTTACTACCAGTCGGAGCTGCTTCCCAAAACAAATGTCCTGTGCATATGAAATCCGAAATAGATATCCCCGTTCTCCAGCTTCCCCGTTGTTTCTGATAAAAATCCCGATGTGAACCATGGCTGTGAATTGGAAAAGATCAGCTGAAACACATGCCCTCCTGTTTCAATATCAAACCCCACGGCCAACGGATGTGAAAATCTCTCGTTATCGGGCCGGTTCACATAATAATAGTATTCGATGTTCAAACTCAGAATGGATGCCAGCCTGATCTTGCCTCCAACTCCCAGGAAAAACATATCGTTGGGGTCATTAACTTTCTCAACTAGGTTCTTATGAACAAAACTCGGCATAAACTGAAATGAAAATGTTCTGTTCAGCTTTGTGGCAAAAAGTGCCTGGTGGGCGTAACCCATACGGTGGACAAAATCATATGCCTCTTTTTCATCTTCATCCCACTTCAGTGTACTGACAGAAGCGGAGGCCACATAAGCCAATGAAAAAGGCAGACTCCGGGGGCCTGTTGCCTGATTGATTATCCTGTACTTTACATACCCATCGTAAGTCTTACCGTATGTATTCCTTCCGAAACCGGCACTCAACCTGTCGGTGATCCCGTAATCAAACCCAATCCGGATAGTAGCATAATCCAGTCCGAACATATCATAAAATCCTTCATCCAGTCTCCAGAAACGGTGAGAGATAACCAG
>JASFVU010000223.1:0-5529 GCA_050049665.1 Bacteroidales bacterium
ATTAAAAATCCAGATGAAATATTTGAAGGAATAGAATATTTTAATGAAGATGAATTTATATTTTTAGCTATTCAAGATACTTTCAATTTTGAACATAATGATCTTTTTAATTTTAATAAAATTCAATATTATTTAATTATAATATCAGATATACTTGGAGAAGAATCATTAATTAAAACACTACAAGTTAATCTAATTAATCTCCCTTGTATGTTGGAAAATAAATTGAAAGACAACATTAATTTTATCTCTTTGGAATTTAGCGGAGAAAATAATTATGCTTTAGCTGCATGAACACAAAATCATCTATACCGCAAGCACCGTTTAAGTTTAAAAATTTTATAATTTCAGAAAGTCATATTAAAATAAAACCCGGAGCAGAACCAGATTCAATTGATGTAAATATTATTCCAAATGGAATAATTTATCAAAAAAAAGGTCTATATGAAATACATTTAAAAATATATTTGAAATCAAACAATGATTTTGATGTATATGTTAAAATGATTGGTCTTTTTGAATTTGGGAATGTGGTAATCAAAGAAAATCTTACTAATTATTTTTATATAAATGCTCCAGCTATAATTTTTCCATATCTAAGAAGTTATATATCCGCACTTACTGCTCTTTCTGGGTGTAAAACTGTTATTTTACCACCAATGAACATGACTGTTTTAGCAGAAGATTTAGAAAAAAATACAGTCAGAAAATAATATTTTATTTTTATTGTTTTCTTTATTTTTTTGCTAATTCTTTAAAAGACAGCCTACTCCTTGCTTTTTTAATCTTTATTATTTATAAAAATATTTAATTAAAAAGGTGATCTATATCACCGATTTATTTATAATATCTTGTTTTACAATGAATTAAATAGTAATTTATTACTGTTAATATTTTCTGTATTTTTCATATTCATTTTCTTGTTTGAGAATATTTTTTAATTTACATTTGTATTTAAATGGAAAAAGCCTGCGTGCAGGCAGGCTTTCCATAAATTTATAAGACTTAAATGGCACTCCGATAGGAGAATGCCATTATTATTTAACAAAAATACTAAAAAATTTTGATATGAAAAACATAACTATACAAATAAGCACTGACAGGCAAAAGGAGTTAATTGACTTTTATACTACTAAACTAAAGGCACTTCAAAAGGAAGTATCAGAAGTTCAGGATTTAATTCGCGAATTAAAAGGCGGACGGCCTATTAATCAACAATCACAAACAAATTCTTCTTCAAACACATCCGAATATAATTTATCATGGACTGTAGTTAAAAAAATTCAATTTGCTTTAATTAAAAATAATTCTTGCATGACTGCAAGACAAATCGTTGATTTTTTAGCAAATTTTGAAAAAGAAAAAAAGAAAAATTTTTATGGTACTATTTCTGGAACAATTTCAAATAAAATAAAAAATGAATTATTTTTTAATAGATATGAAGAATTTGAAGGAGGTGACTATTATATTGGTTTAAAAGAATGGTTTGATAATGATGGAAACGTATCCGAACAATATAAGGCAAAATAAGAAAGGACTGCGCTACCAGTCCTTTAGCTCCATAGTTCAATTGGATAGAACAGTTCTGTACGAAAGAGCAGGTTGTAGGTTCGAATCCTACTGGAGCTTCTAACAAATAAGACGGTTTATTTACCGTTTTTAGACAGGACAGCACAATTGAATATGTTGTTCACACAGAAACCGCCTCATAAGCGGTGAAGTGCTGATCTAACTGTCGAGAAAGGAGAGTTGCCGCTCTCCTTTCTTCATTTGGCAAATATACGAAATGTTTACATAAATAGCAAGCATTCTGCAAATATACCCGAACATATTACCATATCAGGATAAAACGATCATTTGAATGGAATACTCCCCGAAATCCATTCTTTGAGCTTTCTTTTTTGATAATGTGGAATAACTTGGAAAGTCCTTATCTTCTTTCTTAGCGGTCTCACAGAGCTTTTTAAGTTGTCCGTAAAGACCTATAACCGTGCCTGATTTTAGCAACACGTAGTATTCTTTTTTTGCTTTTCTCTCTTTGTACTTAATCATGAGTTAAATATACAAAAAAATGCAAATATAACCGAAAATATTATCATATTTTCTTGCAAATGTCAATATATTCGGCTATATTAGCAGTGCAATTAACATTAAACGTTATGAACTTCAAATCACTGATCGAACTTCTGGACTTCTTCAAAGACGAAGAAACAGGCATAAAATATTTTGAAAACATCAGGTGGAATGGCAATATCACTTGTCCGCATTGCGGATCCGAAAAGCCTTACAGGACGAACAGGGGTTTTAAATGTTCAGACAAAGAATGTCATAAAAAATTTACTGTCCGCACGGGTACGATCTTTGAAAACAGTAAAATACCATTCCGGGTATGGTTTGCAGCTATTTATCTGGCAACTACCAGCAGCAAGGGGATAAGCAGTATACAGCTTGCAAGGCAGCTTAATATTACCCAAAAGACTGCATGGTTCGTTCTCCACAGGATCAGGGAAATGCTGAAAGAGAAAGCACTCAAAATGCTGGGAAACGAAAAGCCTGTCGAGGCTGACGAGTCCTATTTAGGAGGCAAAGAAAAGAACAAACATTATTCCAAAAGGCGGTCACTGGTAAACAATAACCTGAGAAATGACGGGACACCCTATAAGCCTAAAAATACCGTATTGGGGATCATCGAACGTGATGGTCATGTAGTTTTGAAATATGTTCCCAACGCTTCACAGCAGAATATGAGAGAATTTATAGATAGTCACGTTCCCGAAGGAGCAAAGATTTATACTGACGAATTCAAAGGGTACAGCACATTGAGTGAAGATTACGCCCACAAAACAGTTAATCATACCCTTTCCTTGTACGTGGTTGGTGATGTTCATACCAATTCAATAGAGAACTTTTGGGGCATCCTTAAGCGTGGCATTTACGGTATCTATCATCAGGTAAGCGAAAAGCATCTTGAACGCTATTTGGATGAATTTGCAGGCCGGTTTAATACCAAAACGCTGGACAACCAGAACAGGTTTGATAAATTCTTAAAGGATAACAATAGTTATTTATCATATAAAGCACTTATTAATAAATAGTTAATAACATTTCAGACAGTTATTTTATTACTTGCTGATATTCACTAATTTTGTCATATTGTGACCAAGAAAAAGAAAAAACAATCCGGCAAGTACAGTGAGAAGCTCAAAATCAAGGGGAACCTCGATGATGTGCTTCGCGTGTCTGCTGGGGAAAAAGAGAAGGAGAAGAAGAAATAAGCACGGTTTTGGCCGTATGTCAGGGTATCTATCGTAAATGGTTAGAACATTGACAGTTTGAACACGGTCTTTGAAATAGCTGAAAGTTTAATTGTTGAAATTGTCCCTGAAGGATAAAACATTTTGATGTTTTGGATTGAGCTTTTAAAAATCAAAAATGACTTCCTGAGAGAGATTTATTTTTCTTTGTCCCATAATATATATAGTCGCCGTTACAAGGATAAGGAGCAGTGCTCAATACGAGGTGTTAAAAGAACGGACAGTAAAGCAAGAGCATCAAAAACAAGGTATTATAAACGATCAGGAAGTGATAATAGGGCACAAGCCATAAAAATGTTACCAGGACAAAGGCGCGCTTGATAGTATATGTTGACCCAGTCAGTTCTAAAAAATTCGAATTCCTTACGAACAATTTTAGGATGGCAGCAACAACAATTGCAAAGATTTATAAGTACAGATGGCAAATAGAGATACTATTTAAGCGATTAAAACAAAACTATCCATTAAAATACTTTTTAGGCGACAATGAAAATGCAATAAGGATACAGATCTGGTGTGCATTAATTGCTGACCTAATTGTTAATGTTATAAAAAATCAATTGAAAAGGAAATGGTCTTTTGCCAATATAACCTCAATGATAAGACTTCACCTAATGACTTATACAGAATCGATTTCTTGGAAAATCCGGAAAAATGCCTTTTGAAGCAAAATATAAAATCAAATAAAGATCCGACCTTATTTTAAACAAAGGGCTTGCTTTTGAAAATAGCATAAATACACTCTGATTCACAAATAGTTATATGTAGATTTATGAGAAAACTTATTTTTCCCGGACAGTAGTGATTAATAATGAAGAATTATTATAAAGAACAATAATTTAGAAGTATAAACCTGTAAACTTTTTTTAGGAAGATACAATCCCCGGAACAAAGCAATACCTGACAGCCTGATGGCTGGTAGCAAACCATTACTCCGGGCATGATATCAAGTATGTTTTCCATAATAATTCAGCACTTCGTTTGCTCTGTCGGTTACAAACAGGTTCGGCCGGTTCAGATCCCCTATGGAGGTAACCATGTTGTGAACCTTTCTTTCCAGGTGCCAGTAACCATTTTTTTGTTGCTTTGATCTTAAAAGGTCCAAAGCAGGTTTCAATTCAGCGGACCTGACCTGTTCCCTTTTCAATAGCCATAGTATTTCCAAAAAATCACTCCTGTACATATTGGGAAAAGTAAGCAGATCCATTTTTCTGATCATTATTTTATCAGGCTTGTGTGAGCTGTAACAAACCCTGTGCAACAGTACAAAACGAATACACTTATCCAGTAATTTTGTTATTTCTTTGGTCCTTGACTGTGGCGGAATAAAAGACATTCCCTTTAAGAGCTTAACAATGCCCCAATAACAACTGTGTTTGCCATAGCAACTGGTATTTGAACAGTATTTGGTTGTTTCCGTTTCGTATGATCCATCGTCAAACCTTTGGTATTTGCAAAAGAATTCCAATGCTTTCAGGCTTTTTTCACCGGGTGTTCCATTAAAGTAACAGTCTAAATAGATCATGTTTCCATTGAGACACGGTATGGGAAAATGATCTGCTTTCAGGTTGTATATTCCGGATTCCGGGTCGAAAAAATGGTTCCCGATTTCCTGTAAGGGTTTTTTGATCCTGTGATCATCCCTGTCATGACCCAGGTCGGCAAGAAGTATCAGCGTCCAGAGCGTTGCTTTGAAATTCGGCACATAGTGCAGATAATCAGGATAATACTTATCGGATTCGGACAGAACCTTCCAGAAGCAATGATCATTCCGGGCTTCAAAGATCCTGTTCGTTATTTTCTGACGAGTATCTGTCATTTCTATATTTCGGTCTTTACCAGGCTGCATGATCGATATTTGCCGATACGGTTGTTACGGAATCCCTTGTAATTTTAAAATACGTACAAAAACAGTCAGACGGACAGGTCCGGCTATCACAGATAAAGTCATTTCCGTCCCTTAAAAAAAGGCTATAACTGCCTTCCGGTAGATTAGCCTCAAATGTACCGTTATCAGATGTAATTACCGAATCAATCAACAGATGCGGATCAAAGTTTTCCGAAGGAATAGTTATGGCAACAGTTGTGGAAACAGGTGAAGGCTGACAGGGAGTTACTCCGGCTCCGGGCATGCGATTCCCTTCATACAGACCAATACTGCCTTTCAATGTTCCGTAATCGTTTTCTGTAGTTTCATCTTTTTCACAAGATGTGA
>JASFVU010000224.1:0-5512 GCA_050049665.1 Bacteroidales bacterium
GTTTTTGGTTATAGCCGTTTTGCATGGTGGCGAAGATACCCTCTGAAAAATTTGTCGATTGGATTATTGAGGAGGTCATTGTGTTGGCAATTCCGCTGAACTGAAGCATCAGACCGGCCACATTATTCTGAACATCTGCCAGGTTCAGCCTTGCATCTTCGATCAGAGTCCTGTTCAGATAGATCTGCTGTCCATGGTATTGTTTTATCCAGTCCCCTTTACCATAAATATTGTTCATGTAACTTTTCAAAAGGGAAATGGCACTCCAACTGTTAAAATACCCTGAAGGTATTTTATTCTGTTCCAGGTATTCAGGCATATGAACAATGCCATGTTCGCCAGTCAGGTAGATCAGAACATTCTCTTTACCAAGGGTCTGATCAATGAATTCCAGCAGGTGTGCGATTTCTTTGTCAAGCCGGAGCATGAGGTCTTCAATCTCAACGGACAGGGGACCGTAGAGATTGCCTATCCGTTCGCTTACGGTAAATGTGATCGTTAACACATCGGTATATTCATCACTTCCCAATCCTTCGTTCATAATAGCTGAAATCGCAAAATCCTTTGTGAGGTTGTCTCCGAAGGGAGTATAACGCAGAATGTCGTATTTTTTCTTTTTTTCCAGCTTTTTGGCCAGGTCCTTCAAAATATAAGGAAATACTTTATGCCCGAACATGCCTTTTTCATATTCATTGTTGTCAAGCAGACTGGCAGTATAATCGTTCATGGGCAACAACGTTGTCCAGTTCTGGTCCATATAAGTATCTGATAATTTCTTATCGTTAAATTCATTCACCCATTCGGGCAGAGAATCAATATAAAATGAACTTGATATCCAGTTGCCGCTGTTTACATCGTACCAGTAAGCCTGATCAGCAGTATGACCCGATGAAAATATGGCTGGGGCAGGGTCCATGGATATGCCAATAACTTTCGATTTAAAGTTGTTGGCAAGTTTGATCTCATCGGCATAGGTGGTAGTCATCAGATATTTCGGAGAAAATCTGCCGGCTTCATAATCGCCTCCAACCGTACTGACATTTTCATCATGGATATATGAAATGATCTCGTCCTGAAGGTTGTTATACCACGATTTTGCTATGATCCCATGTTCCGAAGGATTGGTTCCCGTTGAAATGGTGGCACTGCCGACACCGATATCGGAAAACAAATAATTGAATGAGGTATTTTCACAATACGTGCCCCTGTTGATCAGCTTTTTAAACCCGTAATCACTGAATTTATCCCAGTAGCGGGGGATGTAATCGTAGCGAAACTGGCTGATCACGATCCCTACTATCAGCTTTGGTTTTTCAGATGGAATGATGGTTTCCTGTGCATGGGAATCAGCTAGTAAAATGATCTGTGAGATGAGAAGAAACGAAATATATCTCATAAAAAATAAATTAAACATTGAAACGAATGTGTAAAATATCCCCGTCCTCAACAACATAGTTTTTGCCCTCGACATACAATTTGCCTTTGTTTCGGCACTCGGCCTCAGAACCCAACGTAATAAAATCGGAATATTTCATGACTTCCGCACGGATAAATCCTCTTTCCAGGTCACTGTGGATCACCCCTGCAGCCTGCTGGGCATTCATGCCTTTTTTTATTGTCCAGGCCCTTATTTCTTTCGGACCCACAGTGAAAAACGATTCCAGGTTCAGTAAATTGTATGCTGCTCTCACAAGTTTGTTCACACCGGGCTCTTTAAGGCCTGCATCTTCAAGAAAAATCCGCCGGTCTTCGGGATCTTCAAATTCAGCAATTTCCGATTCAAGCTTTCCGGCAATGGATAGGATAGTAAGGTCCTTACCGGAGAGAAAAGTTTTGACCTGATCTACATAGGCGTTTCCCCGGAGGGCCGATTTATCATCAACATTACAAACATACATGACCGGTTTGGCAGTCAGAAGAAACAGGTCAGCAAGATGGGACAACTCTTTTGGGTCCAGGGTCAGGTCCCGGACATTTTCAAAGTTTTCTAGTTTTTCCTTTACCTTACGCAGAACGTCAAGAGCAACTGCCGACTCTTTATCGCCTGTTTTTATAAGCTTCTCAAGACGGGCCATTTTCTTTTCCACAGACTCGAGATCTTTGATCTGTAATTCCAGATCGATGGTTTCTATATCACGCACAGGATTGACAGATCCTTCAATATGGGGCAGGTTTTCATCATCAAAGCAACGCAGAACATGGATCAGAGCATCCGTATTCCTGATGTCACCGAGAAATTTATTACCGACTCCTTCGCCCTGATTCGCTCCTTTTGTTAATCCGGGAATATCAACAATATCCACAGTGGTATGAATTACTTTGTCGGTAGGTTGAAGTTTTTCAAGTTCGTATAATCTCGGATCAGGAACATGGATCAATCCGACATTTGATTTGTTGGTACTGAAGGCAAAGCTTGTAGCCTCCCCCCTGGTATTCGAAAAGCAGTTAAAGATAGTTGTCTTTCCTACATTCGTTACTCCTACAATTCCACACTGTAATGCCATAGCCTGATAATATATAAATGCTGTGAGCACATTGACTTCCCTGGCTGCCGGTTTTTCCACCACAGGCAGGCCGTGTCCGGTCCTCCTGCCTCAGGGGGATCTGTTTCCTGTGGCAGTGGCGGGAAGTTTCAATATCGAAACAAAAATAAACTTATCTGTAATTCTTTACAATCCGGCCGGATCCTCCGGCATTTGTAAATGATAACTGATGACCATGCTATCTATTGTTTATCAAACAGATGCAATTTAAAACCCTGTTCATAAAAGGTGCCTTGCCTGATATAATATCCAGATTTTTTATTTTTACCTTTCATGATATAATGTACACGTTAAATGTACGTTATGCTAATATAGTTTTCCTAATTATGAAAAAATCCATCTTTGTTGTCCAGGTATTCAGTATTCTTTTTACTTCCTCAATCTTTTCCCAGGTTACCGTCTCAAAAAAATACGAACCGCCTGACACCCGTATCCTGTTCATTTTTGATGCTTCACAAAGTATGATGGCCTATTGGGAGAGTGATCGTAAAATAGCTATAGCCAGGAATACGCTGATCAGTATTATTGATAGTCTTGAAAAACTCGATAATGTCCAGATGGCCCTGAGGTTATACGGTCACCAGAGCCCGGTACCTCCCCAGGATTGCAGTGATACAAAGTTGGAAGTGCCTTTTGCAAAAGGGAATGCCGCTAAGATCCGGCAGGAATTAAGGTATGTCACACCAAAGGGGACCACTCCCATTGCAGGATCCCTTGAACTGGGGGCCAAAGACTTTCCCGAAGAGTGTTACAATTGCCGGAACATTATCATTCTGATAACGGATGGTATCGAGGCTTGTGACGGAGATCCGTGTGCTGTGTCACTTGAACTGCAGAGACAGGGAATTGTTCTGAGGCCATTCGTCATAGGAATAGGCATTGACGAGGGATTTCGGAAAACGTTCGAATGCATAGGGTATTATTACAATGCTGCTGATGAAGAAAGGTTTTCGGAAGTTCTGGAAGTGGTGATCTCCCAGGCGCTGAACTCCACAACGGCACAGGTAGATCTGTTGGATATCAATGGCAACCCGACAGAGACCAATGTGAACATGACTTTTTATGATTATTATTCCGGAAGGATACTGCACAACTACATGCATACCCTTACTCATAACGGCAAACCCGATACGCTTGTCCTGGATCATCTGGTAACATATAAGCTGAGGGTCCATACCATTCCTCCTGTGGATATTGACAGCTTCAGGGTTTTTGTAGGAAAGCATACGGTTATTAAAGCCAATTGTCCGCAGGGAACACTAAAAGTAAGTGTGGAAGGAAGCCGGCAATACAGGGGGTTGCAATACATTGTCAGAAAGAAAGGTGAGATGGAAACGCTAAATGTGCAGGAGATCAACCGGGAGGAGAAATACCTTGTCGGCAAGTATGATCTTGAAATACCTGTACTGCCCCGCATGTATTTGAACGGGGTAAAGATCAATCAAAGCAAAACAACATCCGTTACGATCCCCAGGCCGGGAATACTGAATATTATAAAAGGGGCTCCCGGGTACGGAAGTGTTTATGTCAGAAAGAACAACAAACAGGAAGAATGGGTATGTAATCTTGATCCGGACGTAAAAAATGAAGCGCTTGTATTGCAACCCGGCAATTACCGCATAGTTTTCCGGGCACAAAACGCTAAGCAAACATTGTATACGATAAACCGGACCTTTGAGATAAAGCCCGGAAGTAGCATTGCCATGAATCTGTATTGATCTAAAAGCTGATCAGATCTTTAAAAATAACAAAGATTCCGGAAAACAGATTTGTGCTGATAATGAGAAAGTAAATGAGTAAACCTGTTACCAGGAACAAGGTACCTCCAAGCAACGGTTGTTTCGGGTTGGCACTTCGTATCTGTGAGGCAGCGGATGTCCAGTAACTTTTGTTCCCATCATCTTTGAAAACATATATTCGGTGATACACATTTCCCAGATACGAAACAGCAAATGATAAGACCATTCCCCCGAAAATTACAAGCCATAATCCGCCGATAAAAAACAGAACAGGTATCTGCTTTATTTTAAGTTCCAAATAGCTGATCTGCGAATTCAACCTGGCAATATCTGTCTTTTTGGTTTTTTTATAATTACCGTACTGCTTTTCAAGCAATTCTTTTTCCGATTTTAAACCGGCTATTGTATAGTCTGCAGGATTGTTAGCCTGCCGCAGCTTTATCTCATTTTCCAGGGCGCCGATCCGCTTTTCATAATTTTCTTCGCTCTCTATGTACTCTTCATTTTCTGTCTTTACATCTTCTTTTGCATAAAGAAGCTCTGCAGCAAGATTTGCTCTGTGCTTCATGTTCTGGAAAATATTTCTCGGGAATTGTTGCAGGTCTGTCAGATGCTCGACCTGTTTCTGGTATGCATCAGCCGCAATGGGGTCCGGGGTTTCTGTTTGTTTGCTTTTGAGATTTTCAATTTTTATTTCGACCACATTTGTCTTAAGGAACAGGGTAAAAGCAGTGACTCCCGTAATAATCAACAAAGGAATTACCGTAACGACCAGGGAAAAAACCGATGAAGGAACAGTAACTGCAATATACTGCAGCAATTTTTTAAAGATCTTTCCGAGAAGCTGCCACGTATGTGTAAGTTTTGACTCACTGAACGGAACGTAAATCCGGTAGGAAGGGATAACGATCACACCCATCACGATAAGGATACACAGGAAAAGCAGCAATAAGCTGATAAATGTATTCAGGTTAAAAACAAAACTTCCGAGGGGAACCCCCGAACCCGGTATCCAGCCCAACAGGTTAAGACCCAACTGGACAAGTGTAAAAACAACAAAAAGCGTGATGTAAAACAATATGCTTCTTACAGCCTCAATACCATTCCGGAATGAGGCTTTTACTTTCTTGTACGGATCATTTTCCATTTGCCGGGCCCTGAGACTGGCAATCTCACCGTAACTCCAGGTAAGAGGCAGAAGAGAAAGCAGGAAGCCGATGAATATCAGTC